>JAAVIG010000011.1 GCA_014796735.1 Oscillospiraceae bacterium | reverse complement strand
CAAAATATAAAAATATGATAATATAAAGTTAAATCTATAATATTTTTTATGTTTTTGTAATTAATGCATTTTCTCGTAGAAATGTTCCAATTCATAACTATTATACATAATTTAAACGAACAATACATAAAAGAAGGAGACCATAAAATGATTTACAAACTTGAAACTCAAAACAAAAATTCTGAAAAACTTCGGAAAAAATTTGAAGATGGTAATGTGCCCGCATTCATCAGAGACTACTTTTATAATAAAGAAAGTCAATTGGGAGCAATTAACTATTGGATTGCCATAAAAGACCTTTTAGTATATCTTTTGGAGGAAAAGATCATAAACAAACAGTCAATTTCTGAAATAACCCCCGAAGACTTTGAGGTAGTAAAACCAGTACATATTAATACCTATTTAAACAACAAGGAAAAAAAATTTTTATTGTCTCCAACAACTCTAAAAACAAGAAAAAATATTTTTAAGAGTTTCTGGGAATACCTTATAGATGAAGATGAATGTCTCGTCAAGAGAAATATAATTAAAAAGGTTGCTTATAAAGGCATATCTTCATCAAGCAGCATTCTTGTGAGAAAACTTCCAACTGACGAACAGTTAAAAAAAAAAAAAAAAAAAATAAACAAAAAGGGAGATGCTTTTGTCCGTATAAGGAATTTAGCGGTTTTTCACCTTCTGAAAGGTTCCGGCATAAGAGAGGGGGAACTGGCAGGATTAGACCTATCGAATCTGTACTTAGATGAAGACATTCCTTATATTAAAGTTATAGGGAAAGGTAAGTATCGTGAAATTGAGGGGAGAACCGTATATCTTACAAGAAAAGCAGTGATACATATCAAAGAATGGCTTGAAGTAAGAGATTTATACTGATTTTATGTGTCCTAACTTCTTTATTGAAGCTAAAGGGAAATCATTTAGAAGTGTTTCAGAACCTACTCAAAGTGTAGCCGACAGAGTTAAGGAGCATATAAATAAGCAGACTAAAGGTATGAAACCTAATTATTTCAGTGACAATCCATTCAACTATACAATGTTGATGAACAACGAAATCAACGATAGCGGTACTCCAAAGTATAAAGTAAACAGATACGACACCAAATATAAAAGACTCTATTTGTTGCTTAGCACTAAAAAACAGCAAATGCAAGGCTTAGGCAAAGACATTAAAGAGGAAGTATTGAAACACAACACAGATATGACCAATGAAATTTTGAGATTTGACACCTATACATATTTATGTGTTAAAGCGATAAAGGATATTTTTACAGACAAGAATGGTTGGTTTAATGTCAATTTAGCAGTAAATTATTTTGTTGATATGGAATACTGCAATCCAAATTTCAATACCACAAGCAAGTCAATACTATGGAGATGTTTCGGACATATTTTAATTGAGAACTTGCAAAGGAATGTTCAGAACAAAATAACAATTAAGCCAAGACCAAGGCTTGCATACACAAAAGCTCTTAATGGGAATATGCTGATAGACGGTATTATTGAGCAGAAGAAGGAAAAGCGAACAGTTGATATAACCGCCAGTGATTTAAGCTTTATTGAAAGCTCTTTAAAAAGATACAAGAATGGCAGACTTTATAATAATGATAGAGAGCTTTTATTTACTCTTTTTTGTATGTACAAAGAAAGCAAAGAAAACAACCGCTTAAAAAATGGCTTTCTTATAATAACCAAAAAGAAGCACTTTGTAGAATATGACAATAGTACTCATAAAAAGAAAAAGAAACATCCTCCCCTTAATATGGATAAGATACTGGAAATATCCGGCGCAAAATCATATTCAGGCAGCTTAAAAAGATTCTCCGACACTGAAGGTATATATGTTGAACATGAAAAAGACAGGATAAAGATTAAATTTGATCTTTCCTGCTCTTGCCAAGAGAAAGTATTTTCTGTAGACGATATTTATAATTGTATGGTATATCTGAAAGCCTATGAAACGGGAAAGGATGTGTTAAAATGTGCCATCTGCAACAAGGGTTTTATTAAAAAATCAGGAAATCAAAAGACATGCAGCGACAAATGCAAGGATATATTGCACCGCTACAATAAAGCAAAAGCCAACGACGCAAAACGTAAAAAATGTGCAGTATGAATTTAGGATTTTTTATAAGTGTCAAAAATGCCTTTAAATAAAGGGTTTAAAGTGTTTTTATATGTTTTTACAGAATTGTAAATGGGGAAAAGACGAGAACATATTTTAAAGACAATATCATAAAAGAAAGGGGGCTATATTTAATACAATGAACTTGCAAGATAAAACAAAGAAATATCTTGAAGAAAACGGAATCAAAAGAAAGCATTTGTCTACTCTTTTAGGCCTCTATCCCGTACAGCTTTACAAGTGGTTTTTGGGAGAGTATCAACTGAACGATAACAAAATAAAAAAGGTCAAGAGCTTTATAAAAGATTCTACTATATAAAACGCTTGCTATCGATTGTTTTGAATATCGTACTATATAAATGCGGTAAGAAATTACCGCACGCTATGTCATAAACTATTGCCGCTTCGGCGACAATGTTTATTTCATATAAAAAGCCAATCAATCAATAAACAGGCATATATCTACAGTACCAAAGTATGAAAAGAAAGGTACCGGAGTATGTAAGCAGACATAGGCTTGATGACTATGTTCCACAAATAGTTTGACTTGTCCTATGTCTGCTGCGTTTATTGATAGATTTATAACCTTTTTTATATTATGTTTACAAAACACAATTTAATATGCTAAAGTAAAGGTAAAGGAGATTATGATATGAAAGGAACAACACTTAACACAGTACCAATATGGGAAAAGTTAAACTTGACTATCAATGAAGCAGCCGAGTACAGTAACATAGGTATCAACCGCTTAACAGAACTGGTAAGTAATCCTATGTGTCCATTCGTGCTTCATGTGGGTAAGAAAAAGCTGATAAAGCGAAAGGAGTTTGAAAGTTATATTGAGAAAATTTTGGAGGTTTGATAATTGACAATAACAAGCAAAAATGATATACTTATTATATGTGTCAAGCTCTTTTATTCATTAAAGGAGTTGATATAATGGGAAAGGATCTAAAAGGCAAAAATTTAGGTGAGGGGGTTTCGCAAAGAAAGGACGGTAAGTATACCGCGAGGTTTACCAATCGTTTAGGTAAACGAGTAGAAAAACATTTTGACATTGCATCAGAGGCAAAAAAATGGTTAGCGGAAGCCCGATATGAGAATGAACATAGTAATATCGGCGAAGCTTCTCAAATGACGGTCAACGCATGGTTTGATTTTTGGATCACTGAGGTCAAAGAAAAGACTACAAAAGCTAACACTGTCAGAAACTATAAAGAACGCTACAACCGTAATGTTAAAGACATCATTGGTAACATGGTAATATCCGAAGTTAAACCGCTTAACTGTCAAATGGTACTTAATCAAATGCTGGATAAGTATAAAAGCTCCACCATTAACCAGTGTCGAATAACAATGTCAAATATGTTTTCATATGCTGTTGAAAACTTTATAATTCCCTACAACCCTGTTATTAAATCTGTAAAGTGTCCCAAAAAGGATAAAACAAAAGTCAGGTTTCTTACTCTTGATGAACAAAAGAAGTTTTTAGAAATCGCAAATGGTACAAGTAAATTTGAACAATTTGCATTTATTCTTGAAACAGGACTAAGAACAGGTGAGTTAATAGGATTAAGGTGGGAAGATGTTGACTTTAAGCAGCGTACAATAAATATTCAGCGTTCGGTTTATTACAAATATGACAGTGCCGAGTTTATTGTAGGAGAGCCAAAAAGTGAAGCCGGATATAGGACAATTCCATTGACCCAAACAGCTTACAATATACTTTTGGCTAAAAGGAAAGAAGATGAACAGCGTAAAATATTCAGTTTGATGTACAATGATTATGTTTTTCTGAATAAAAAAGGAAATCTCAGCAAAAATTCTTCCTATGATGAAGCACTTTATCATTTAGCAGACAAAGCCGGTATTAAACGTTTTTCTATGCACACCCTACGTCACACCTTTGCCACGAGAGCCATCGAAGCTAATATGAACCCAAAGACACTTCAAGTAATACTCGGTCATTCCGATGTCAGTATTACAATGGGATTATACGTCCATGTAACAGAAGATGAAAAAATAAAGCAAATGAAAAAGTTTGAAGAAGCAATTTGTATAGGGTAAATCATATTGGTGCGGAAGCCTTATAAAAACAACCGAAAAACATTGATAA
Source organism: Oscillospiraceae bacterium (assembly GCA_014796735.1). Lineage (GTDB taxonomy): Bacteria > Bacillota > Clostridia > Oscillospirales > Ruminococcaceae > Ruminiclostridium_E. The sequence goes on along the minus strand of JAAVIG010000011.1, from coordinate 2,213 downwards.
TAAAGGAAAACCGAGATATTATGAAAATACTTGCAATAGAATCCTCCTGCGACGAAACAGCCTGTGCCGTCGTAGAGGACGGCAGAAAAATCATATCAAGCATAGTGGCGACGCAAATAGACGAACACAAGCTGTACGGCGGAGTTGTCCCCGAGATCGCTTCAAGAAGACACTGCGAAAACATTACGGGAGTTTGTGACGAAGCTTTAAAGCAGGCGGGCATTACGCTTTCCGACTGTGACGCGGTGGCGGTCACTTACGCGCCGGGGCTTATCGGCGCTCTGTTAGTGGGAGTTAATTTTGCAAAAGGGCTGGCATTGGCGGCGAATAAGCCACTTATACCTGTACATCACATAAAGGGACATATCGCCGCAAATTATATCGCTCACAGCGAGCTTGAACCCCCTTATCTTTGCCTTGTTGCAAGCGGAGGACATTCTCATATTATAAAAGTCGAGAATTATACCGAATTCAAAACCATCGGCAAAACTCTCGACGACGCAGCGGGCGAAGCATTTGACAAAGCGGCGCGCTCTATGGGATTTCCCTACCCCGGCGGCGTTCACGTTGACAAAGCGGCAAAGACGGGCGACCCGAAAAGATACAAGCTGCCGATACCTAAAACGGAAAATCCTTACGATTTCAGTTTTTCGGGACTTAAAACCGCCGTTATCAACCTTGTTCACAATTCCGAGCAAAAGGGCGAAAAAATCAACGTAAACGATCTTGCCGCAAGCTTTCAGCACACTGTCTGCGATATACTTACCTCAAAATTCATTAAAGCGGCGCTGGACAATAGCTACAAAACCGTAGCTTTGGCGGGCGGCGTCGCGGCAAACAGCGGACTCAGAGAAACTTTGTCACAGCAGGCGGAAGCTCACAGAATTAAGCTTTATATACCTCCCGTCTCCCTTTGCGGAGATAACGCCGCCATGATAGGAAGCCAAGCCTACTATGAATATCTGGCGGGAAATATCGGGGACAGCTCTTTAAACGCTGTCGCAAGCTTAAAGTTAGATTGATGATCATATAAACAAAATACGGCGGCTTACCGTTTTTTATCGGTGCCGCCTTTATTCTTTCCCGTTCTGACCTGTGCCTGCACCCGTCCTGTTTTCTTTTCCTTTCTGCGCCTTATTATCACCGTAAAATCATGAACGCGCAAGGCATCGTTTATTTCGGCTCCTACAAATAAAATAATCATACAGATATAGATCCACAGCAGGAAGAATATTATTGCCGTCAAGCTGCCGTAAATATTGGAACGGCTCGCAAACATATCCATATACAAAGAATACAGCGCGGAAAATCCTATCCAGCCTACGGCACTGACTGCCGCGCCGGGGATCTCGTTTTTAAATTTTGTTTTCCTTTCGGGAATTACGGTATACAAAAACATAAAAAATATTGTCAAAAATCCAAAGGAGACTAACCAGCGTACTATTCTTACAGCGTTTGCGAAAGACCCGAACGCGGGAATATGAGTTAAGAGCAGATTCAATATCATATTGCCGAAAACCATTAAAAGCAAAACCACAATCAGAGCCACCAATAACCCCACAGTGTAAAAGATCGCCGTTGCCCTGAGCAGGATATAACCTCTTTTTTCCGTGGTTTTATATATTGAATTCAATCCGTATATTATACCCAAAACCCCTTTTGAGCATGACCAAAGAGCCGCAATGGTGGTAATTGAAATAAGCGCGCCGGAACCGGAGGTGCTTGCCTCCTGTATTATCCCCTTTAACAGCTCGCCGATAAGCGGCGAAAATATTTCCATTGTCCAGCTCTCGATATTCTCGCTGCTGAAAAAAGGTATATACTTTAATAAATTAAGAAACAGCATTAAAAAAGGAAAGATGGATATAAAAATAAAGAATGCCGCCTGTGCCGCATAAGCCGAAAGATTATCCGAATCAAAACGCTTTGAAATACGTTCTACCGCGTAAACCGCGGAATTTATCATCTTTTTTAGCCTGTGCATTAAATACCTCTTTCTTTTTTAATGCTATTTATAACGGTAAAGAGAAATCTTTTCAAAACCGTCCAGCAATTCCTCCGACAAGCTGAAGGAAGCCTCAACTCCTTTGGCAACACACTCCAAAGGATTATCGGCAACATAGCAGGGCGCACCAATCTTTTTCTGAACGTACTTATCAAGACCTTTCAGCAGCGCGCCTCCGCCCGTAAGAACTATACCGTTTGCCAAAATA
>JAAVIG010000010.1 GCA_014796735.1 Oscillospiraceae bacterium | reverse complement strand
CACCCACACTTCCCTAAGGGACTATCGCCACATAGCTTTTAGGAAAAAGAGCAACCTAGCAACCACTTACAAACCGCGCCAACCTCCAAAGCGGGGAAAAGGGGGTGTGAGGGGGATAAGGAAAGGATTCTTAAGGTGAAACCTAAGGGGGAGAGAGGGGGGAAATCCCCGCTTTGATGGGTTTGCAGTTCCCCCCTCTCGCCCCCTTTGGGACGGCAGGATGCCGTCGGGAGCAAGCCCCAACCGCCGCATGGATGCGGCGGCAACAAAGCTTGCTCTCTGTTACCTTAAGCCCCGCGCGGGAGCGCACTCTGCACTCGCTTACGAGAAAAAAGAGAACACCACATAAAGCGTAGTTCTAAGAATTGGTAAATAGGTAGTTTTAGCTAAAAATAAAGCATTACATAAAGCGCAGCTTTACAAACCAAACAATCGGCACCTGCTACGAAAAGCAACACACCGCCTAAAGCGCAGCTTTAAAAAGGCACTCCGCCGTTTGAGGAATATGCACCCTACAAATTACTATACCCCACCAACGCCCTATCAACCTCTCTCGCGCACTCTCTCCCTTCTTTAATCGCCCAAACCACAAGCGACTGCCCCCTGTGCATATCTCCGCAGACAAAAACCTTGGAAACATCAGTGCAATACTTCCCCGCATAGGTCTTAACGTTGCTTCGGTTATCGGTCTCCACGCCGAAAGCCTTTGTAACATAGGACTGACTACCCAAAAAGCCCGCAGCGATAAGCACCAGATCGGCCTTAACGGTATACTCGCTTCCCTCGATCTCGGTCATTGCCACCCTTCCGCTTTTCTCGTCCTTCTTTGCTTCAAGCTTGACCAGAACAAGCTCCTTTAAATTTCCCTTTTTGTCCTTTTTAAACTCCTTAACGGTAGTCTGATACACGCGGGGATCGCCGCCGTAAACTTCCTTTGCTTCCTCCTGACCGTAATCTGTCTTGCACACTCTTGCCCATTGCGGCCAAGGGTTATTTTCGGCTCTCGTGTCGGGCAGCTTGGGCATCATTTCAAGCTGCACAACGCTTTTTGCCCCGTGCCGAACCGCGGTACCCACACAGTCGTTGCCCGTATCTCCGCCGCCGATTATTACGACGTTCTTATCCTTAGCGCTGATAAAAGTACCCTCCGCAAGATCGTCGTCAAGTAAGCTTTTTGTGGTAGAGGTCAGAAAATCCACCGCAAAATAAATCCCCTTTGCGTCCCGTCCCTCCGCCTGTATATCGCGGGGCTGCGATGCGCCGCAGGCTAAGATCACAATGTCGAAATCCTCTAAAAGCTTTGCCGCTTCAACGTTTCCGCCCACGTCGGAGTTTACCTCGAAAACAACGCCCTCCTGTCTCATTATCTCGACCTTGCGTTCTATAATATGCTTTTCCAGCTTCATATTGGGTATGCCATACATAAGAAGTCCGCCCACGCGGTCACTGCGCTCAAATACCGTCACCGAATGACCTCTCTGATTAAGCTGATCCGCCGCCGCAAGACCCGACGGCCCCGACCCTATAACGGCTACCTTTTTCCCCGTGCGCACCTCGGGTATCTTCGCCTTGGCGTAGCCCTGCTCGTAGGCGTATTCGATTATCCCGTACTCGTTCTGCTTCACCGTTACAGGATCGTCATGCACGCCGCAGGTGCAGGCACATTCACATAAGGCGGGACAAACTCTCCCCGTAAATTCGGGGAAATTGTTGGTCTTTTTAAGACGGTTGTACGCCTGCTCATAGTTCCCCGTATAAATAAGATCGTTCCATTCGGGGATAAGATTGTTTAAGGGGCAGCCGCTTGCCATACCGCCGATCACCATACCCGACTGACAGAACGGCACTCCGCATGCCATACAGCGCGCCCCCTGCTCCCTCTGCTTTTCCTTGGACAAGGGCTGATGAAATTCATCATAGTTTTTTATGCGCTCCTTTACCGAAAGAGCTTCGGCGTTTAAGCGCTTGTATTCAAGAAATCCTGTTGGTTTTCCCATATTATGATCATTCCTTTCCTCTTGAGGAAGTGTTTGTGCCAAAGGCACAAATGCGACGGGTTTGAAAGAACCCATTTTTCAAGTTCTTTCAAACTTGCTTCCTTTTTATTAACCGTTGACCACGCTGTAAAACGCTTCGATCTGCGCCTGCTCTTCCGTCAGACCCTTTTCCTGGAACTCCAGTATAGCCGTAGTTATCTTCTTGTAATCGTGAGGGATAATGCGCTTAAACTTGGGAAGATACTCTTCAAAATTATCAAGAATACGCTTACCCTTTTCCGAGCCTGTTTCCTTTACATGCTGTTCGATCAGCTCTTTCAGCTCCAATATGTCGTACTTTTCCTTAACCTCGCCGCTGCTTACCATTTCCTTGTTCAGCTTTAAGTACAAGTCCCTGTCCTCGTCCAGCACATACGCGATGCCGCCGCTCATACCCGCCGCGAAGTTTTTGCCGGTTTTTCCCAGTACAACAACTCTGCCGCCTGTCATATACTCGCAGCCGTGATCGCCTACGCCCTCAACCACCGCGATCGCGCCGCTGTTCCTTACGCAGAACCGCTCGCCCGCAACGCCGTTTATAAACGCCTTGCCGCTTGTGGCGCCGTATAAGGCAACGTTTCCTATGATTATATTCTCCTCCGCCTTAAATACGCTTTCCTCGGGCGGTTTTACCGTCAGCTTTCCGCCCGACAGACCCTTTCCGAAATAGTCGTTGCTGTCGCCGATAAGCTCTAAGGTAAGACCCGCGGGAATAAACGCGCCGAAGCTCTGACCTCCCGCTCCGTGACAAATTACCTTGTAGGTGTCCTCGGCGGGAATCGACTTGCAGTGACGGGTGATCTCGCTGCCCAGAATGGTGCCCAAAGCCCTGTCGGTGTTTTTGATCTTTATCTCGGCGGTCTTGGGCTTGCCGCTTTTTATGCTCGCCGAAAATTCCTTAAGCAGTATCTTTTCGTCGACCGTTTCCGAAAGCTTAAAATCATAAAGCTTTTTATCGTTGTATTTTATTTCGCGGGAAATAAATTCCTTTGAGGGGGTGATAACGGCGGACAAATCCAATTCCTCGCCGCGGCCGTCCGCTCTGTCCCTGCGCTTTAACAGATCAACGCGTCCCACCAATTCGTCAACGGTGCGTATTCCCAGCCTTGCCATATATTCCCTTAATTCCTTCGCCACAAACATCATAAAGTTTATAACGTATTCGGGCTTTCCGGCAAAGCGTTTTCTTAATTCGGGATTTTGCGTCGCAACGCCGAAGGGACAGGTGTCCAGATTGCACACCCTCATCATAACACAGCCCAAGGTAACCAAAGGAGCGGTAGCGAAGCCGTATTCCTCGGCGCCCAGCAGTGCGGCCGTAAGCACGTCCCGTCCGGTCATCAGCTTTCCGTCCGTTTCTATAACGACTTTATCTCTCAGTCCGTTCATTATAAGAGTCTGGTGCGCTTCCGCAAGACCTAATTCCCACGGAAGTCCCGCATTGTAAATACTGCTTCTCGGCGCCGCGCCCGTACCGCCGTCATAGCCGCTTATCAGAATGACCGACGCTCCCGCTTTCGCAACGCCCGCCGCAACGGTGCCCACTCCGCACTCCGAAACAAGCTTAACGCTTATCCTTGCTTCCTTATTGGCGTTTTTAAGATCGTAAATAAGCTGTGCCAAATCCTCGATCGAATAAATATCATGATGAGGGGGCGGGGAGATAAGTCCCACTCCGGGAGTGGAGTGACGGGTCTTTGCTATCCACGGGTATACCTTTTTTCCGGGAAGATGTCCGCCCTCGCCGGGTTTCGCGCCCTGCGCCATTTTTATCTGTATTTCGTCCGCACTGTTCAGATATTTCGAGGTAACTCCGAACCGCCCCGAAGCCACCTGCTTGATAGCGGAGCAGCGGTTGTTTTTCGTTCCCCTGCTGTCTAATCTTTCGTCGCTTTCGCCGCCCTCGCCCGAATTTGAGCGTCCGTGCAGCGTGTTCATGGCGACAGCCAAGGTCTCGTGAGCCTCCTCGGAGATCGAGCCGTAGCTCATGGCTCCCGTTTTAAAGCGGCGCACTATGCTGTCCGCGCTTTCCACCTCGCTTATATCTATGCCATTTTCGGGGAAATTAAAGTCCATTAACCCCCTTAAATTAACGGGATCCATTTCCTCGGTTATCATATGGGAGTACTGCTTGTAAAGCTTGTAATCCCCCGTTCTTACCGCCTGCTGCAAAAGATGAATGGTCTGCGGGTTGTAAAGGTGTTCTTCCTTGCCGCTTCTGAATTTATGGCTTCCTCTGCTGTCCAGAGAGTCGTCCGTCTTAAGCCCCAAGGGGTCAAACGCCATAGTGTGCAGACGGTCAACGTTTCGTTCAATATCCTTCAGGCTGATGCCCTCAACGCGGCTTACCGTGCCCGTAAAGTAAGAATCTATGACCTCTCTGCTTATGCCTATTGCTTCAAATATCTGAGAGCCCTGATAGGACTGTATGGTGCTTATACCCATTTTTGAAGCTATTTTTACTATTCCGTGCAGAACGGCGTTGTCGTAATCCTCAACCGCCGCGTAGTAATCCTTGTCCAGCAGGTCGCGTGTGATCAGACTTTGGATAGCTTCCTGCGCAAGATAAGGATTTATCGCGCTTGCGCCGTAGCCTAAAAGCGTTGCGAAATGGTGTACCTCGCGCGGCTCGCCGGTTTCAAGTATCACCGCCAGAGACGTCCTCTTCTTGGTTACTACAAGGTGCTGGTGCAAAGCCGATACCGCCAGCAGCGAGGGAATGGCAACGTGGTTTTCGTCTACCCCTCTGTCCGACAGTATAAGGATATTGGCGCCGTCGCTGTGGGCTTTGTCCGCTTCAAGGTTAAGACGGTTAAGAGCCTTTTTAAGAGAGGTGTTTTTATAGTAAAGAATGGGTATTACCGCCACCTTAAAGCCGCTTACCTTCATGTTCTTTATCTTAAGCATGTCGGTATTGGTCAGAATGGGGTTTTGTATTTTTATTACCTGACAGTTTTCGGGGCGTTCCTCTAAAATATTGCCGTCCTCGCCGATATAAACCGTGGCGGAGGTCACTACCTCCTCGCGTATCGCGTCTATGGGAGGATTCGTTACCTGCGCGAAAAGCTGCTTAAAGTAGTTGAACAGGGGCTGAGGCTGTGAGGACAAGGCGGCTAACGGACTGTCCGTACCCATTGCCGCAATGCTTTCCGCTCCCGTTTTAGCCATGGGAAGAATCGAGGTCATAACGTCCTCGTAGGTGTACCCGAAGGCTTTCATCAGGCGCTTTCTTTCCTCGTAGGGGTGATCCTCCACCTTCATATTCGGTATCTTAAGCTCGGACAGCTTTATTAAGTTGCCGTCAAGCCATTCGCCGTAAGGCTGTCTTAAAGCGTAGCTTTCCTTTAATTCATCGTCGTCGATTACACACCCCCGAACGGTGTCCACAAGCAGCATTTTTCCGGGACGAAGCCTTTCCTTGACCGCTATCGAAGCGGGGTCGATCTCCAGTGCGCCCACCTCGGAGGAAAGTATAAGCAATCCGTCATTTGTGATATAGTAGCGGGAGGGGCGAAGTCCGTTACGGTCAAGCACCGCCCCCATAATATCACCGTCGCTGAACAAGATCGAGGCGGGCCCGTCCCACGGCTCCATCATTGTGGCGTAATACTGGTAAAAATCGCGCTTTGCCTTGCTGATAGTCCCGTTGTTGTCCCAAGGCTCGGGAATGGTTATCATAACGGCAAGAGGAAGCTCCATTCCGCTCATAACAAGAAACTCAAGGGTGTTGTCCAGCATTGCCGAGTCGCTGCCCTCGGTGTTTACAACGGGCAAAACCTTATCCAGATCGCCCTTAAGGTGCTCTGACTTCATGGTCTCCTCGCGGGCAAGCATCTTGTCGGCGTTGCCCTTGATAGTGTTTATCTCGCCGTTGTGTACTATCATGCGGTTGGGGTGAGCGCGCTGCCAGCTTGGGTTGGTATTGGTGGAGAAACGGGAGTGGACCATGGCTATGGCGCTTTCGTAATTCTTATCACGCAGATCGGGGAAAAATTTCCTTAAATCCTGCACTAAGAACATGCCCTTGTAAACCACGGTGCGGCTCGACAAGGAAACCACGTAGGTGTCCTCGTTGCTCTGCTCGAAAACGCGCCTTGCAACATACAGCTTGCGGTCAAAATCGATCCCTTTTCTTACGTCCGTGGGTCTTTGCACAAAGCACTGCATTATATAAGGCATACACTCCGCCGCCCTTTTGCCCAATACCTCGGGACAGGCGGGAACGACGCGCCAGCCTAATATTTTAAGTCCTTCTTTATCGGCGATTATCTCAAACATTTTCTTAGCCTGATTTCGGGCAAGCTCATTCTGAGGAAAAAAGAACATGCCTACGCCGTAATCTCTTTCACCGCCCAGCTCCACGCCGATCTCCTTCGCCGCCTTACGAAAGAATTTGTGGGAGATTTGAAGCAGGATCCCCACGCCGTCGCCCGTTTTTCCCTCCGCGTCCTTACCTGCGCGGTGCTCCAGAGTCTCGACGATAGTCAAGGCTTTTTCCACCGTGCCGTGAGATTTTTTGCCCTTTATGTCCACCACCGCGCCGATACCGCAGTTATCGTGTTCAAAGGCGGGAGAATACAAGCTTCTCGGCTGTCCTGCTTTTTCTTTGACGGCCGAATTTGTCGGGTTTAAGGCGTTTATATCGTTTTTCATACGCTGTCCCTTTCCGCAGAGATTTATACTAAATCTCAATAAAAATCAGACAAATTGGGCGACCGGGGTGTTCCTGCTCCGCGTCAGCCCGACTTGAAATATCCGCATATTCCTGCGTCGGGACTTCCTTGATCAGAAACGCCCCGCCCGCCGGCTTTGTCTTATTTTAATCGAGAATTAGTATTAGAAATTCTCTTTATTTGCTTTAAAGTATTGAAAATTTTATGAGTATAGTATAACATATAAGAAGCAAAAAAGCAAGTTTTATTTTTAAAACTTGCAAAAATTACGTGTAAATATTTTTGCTGCCGGGACAGCGCATTTTTGTGATATATTACAAAATTATGTGTATTCTCAACGTTTTATTAAAAACCACAAGCAAAATAAAATGTATGAGTAAGGATGGGTAGGTGCAAATTTATGAAATTTATTATATTATAAAATTTCATTTTTGCTTTTAAAAATTCAACTCGTTATCAGAAGGTAAAAGTAGATGAAAAACGGAATGTAATACTATTATCCAATTAAAAACTTGAAAAAATGGTTTTAATTGGATAATAGTGCTTTGGGTGTAATATCCATTTAAACTTTGATTTTATATTGTGTTTAAATGGATATTAGTA
>JAAVIG010000009.1 GCA_014796735.1 Oscillospiraceae bacterium | reverse complement strand
TTACATTTTTGATGTGGACGTTCCGATCTTCTTTGAGGATTGGTTTGATGTAATAAGAGACATTTTTGCGGGAATGTTTATCTGCATTTCGGGTATCGTCTGCAATTATTCGTCAAGCAACCTTAAAAGAGGGGTGCAGTGCTTTTTTATTGGCATGATCATTACCTTTGTCACCGCCTTTTTCTCTCCGTCCTCGCCCGACGTTTTCGGAATACTTCATTGTCTGGGTATCTGCATGATGACCTACGGCCTGCTCGAGGGCATTTTTCGGCATATCCCTCCCTTTGCGGGAATAGTTATCGGGATTTTTCTGTTTATGCTTACCTTTAATTTTTCAAGAGGCAGCGCGGGAATAGGTGAGATGCTCAAATTTAAAATGCCCGCTGTTCTTTATTCCACCGATGTTTTGTTTCCCCTGGGCTTTCCCGGTAATGACTTTATTTCGTTGGACTACTTTCCTTTATGTCCGTGGCTTTTTCTCTTTCTTGCGGGCTCCTTTTACGGCGTTTATGTAAAGGAAGGGCGCGCGCCGAAATTTTTTTACAATACTCATTTTAAATTCTTTGCGGCGGCGGGACGTTATTCGATCTGGATATACGTTCTGCACCAGCCTATAATGTACAGCGCTCTATGCGTTATTTTCGGGAGGAGCTTGTTCTGAATCTAACCGAAAAAATTCGCAAAATTTCCCTTAGCTATTGATTTTTTTAGCAAAGTACTGTATAATGATATTATGTAATATTAAAGGCAGGTCGCCTTATGATTTAGGAGGAAATTACAAATGGCATTTTGTGGCAAATGCGGTACGCAGCTTCCCGACGATTCGGCTGTATGTCCTTCCTGCGGAGCTCCCCGGGAAGATAACGCAAATCAGCAGCAGGGATATAACAATCAACAGACCGGTTATGCCGGCTACGTAAACGGCGCCGATTTTACCGGTCAGATGGATCCCAACGACATTCAGCAGAATAAGGTAATGGCAGTGCTGGCTTATTTCGGAATACTTTTCCTTATACCCGCTCTTGCAGCGCCCAATTCAAGATTTGCAAAGTTTCATGCAAACCAGGGCCTTGTTCTTTTTCTGTTTGAGATCGCGCTTTCCGTTTTGGCTTCGATTTTTTGTTGGATTCCTTTTTTGAATGCAATTGTCGGCGGTTTTGTGACGATCGCTGCCTTGGTATATATAATTTTGGGTGTGGTAAACGCCGTTAACGGCGAGGCTAAGGAGCTTCCCTTGATCGGAAAGATCAGTATCATCAAGTGAGCTGTATTGCGGCCGATATAAATTATAAAAAACTCGCCGTCTTGTGCTTACGCGGCGGGTTTTTTAATACTGTTTTTTATTAAAAAATAATTGTTAATTTTTCCCGGCCTCTTGAAAAATAATAGGAAATATGCTAAAATATGTATGGTTTTGTTACCAATTTGTAATATTTTTAGGGATTTAAAGTAATGAATACATTAAAAGATAAAGAAAAACTTTCCGATTCCCAAATCGCAGCGAAGAAGCGCGGCGTTAAAGAGAACATCGGTTATACATACGGCTTTTTGCTGGGCGCGGCTCAAAGCGGCGTGTTTTCAAAGGGAGCGATGGACGGCCTATACACGGTGATCGCTCTTTTCGGAGGATGGATAGTGAATACCTTTGTGTCCGCATTGATTGGTTTAGGAAATGGGATTGCCGGCGTATCTAAGCTGCTGTGGCGCATAACCGACAGATTCAGGCGTTATATGGGCGCGTTTTTGAAGAAGATCACCGTATTTATGCTGCGCCCCGTTATGGCGGTCATCAGGTATTTTGAAAGCAACGCCAAGGCGCTCAGAAAAGAAAAGCTGAAAAACGGCGGACGGCTTGGGATCAAAGGCTTTTTCTCCTTTGCGGGAATTGTCTTATTCGGGAAAAACGGTGTGGCAGTAATGCTTTTTAACTGCGCGATACCCGTTATAAGCGTGTTTTTCCTGTTCAGCGTCATTACATACGCAAACTCCTTGAATTACGCGGTAAAGCTCAGCGTAAACGGTAAATTTCTGGGCTATATCGAGAGCGAGCAGGTATTTCTTGACGCAAAAGAGGTGCTTCAGGACAGAGTCAATTATCTGGGCAGCGACCTTGAGATCGAAGCTAATCCCTCTTACTCTGTGGAGCAGATAGGGTATACCGATACTCTTACAAAGTATCAGATAGCCGATCTTATACTGCAAAATTCGGGCGTGGAGCTTGAATACGGCTACGGCTTCTTTATTAACGACACTTTTTACGGTGCGCTTATGGATTTTTCCAATGTAAAAAATACTCTTGACCGTTTGATAGCCGAAAATCAGACAAATAACGATACGGAGGTCATTGCCTTTGTGGACGATATAAGATACGATGAGGCGGGTCTGTATCGTTCGGACAGTATAATCGACGAGGATTGGCTTATCGATCTGCTTACAAGCACCAAGGCGGATTCCGCTTACTATACCGTTGAGGAGGGAGACAGCCATTCCCTTATAGCCGACAAGGTGGATCTGACCACTGCCGAGCTGGAGGCGCTGAATCCCGGATTTTCCGAGCTGTCGCTGCACAGCGGAGATCTGATAAAGATAAGCAATGAGGTGCCTTTCCTGTCTATAAGCATTACAAGGACGGAGGTTTACAAAGTAAGCAATGTTCCTTATCCCACCGAGACTTATCAGGACGAGAATATATACGAGGGCTCGTCAAGAAGAATACAGGAGGGCGAATACGGCGAGAATGAGGTTACTGCCGATGTTACATATGTTAACGGAGTTGAAACGGGAAGAAATATAACGAATGTCAAGCAGCTTGTCGCACCCATTACCGAGATCACAGCTATCGGCATCAAGCCTACTCCCGCGGGAACCTTTAAGGGCGGCACCGTTGCTCTGGGCAAGTTCCTTTGGCCTGTGGACGGCGGCTATGTCAGCCAATGGTCGTATTGGGACGGCGGATATTGGGGACACAAGGGTGTTGATATTGCCGGTCTTTACTACGGTCAGCCCGTTTACGCGGGCGCGGCGGGCGTAGTTACATATGCGGGTTATTCACAGGGCCTCGGTTATTATGTTACTATCTATCATGAGGAGCTTGGGGTGTCAAGTACATACGGTCATAACAGCGTACTGTATGTTTCTGCGGGACAGCGTGTGGCTCAGGGTGAGTGTATAGCGGGCGCGGGCAGCACGGGTAAATCCACGGGTATACATGTACATTTCGGAATACAGGTTGACGGCACTTCGGTAAATCCGAGAGCGTATCTTGATATTCCTCCCGGAACAAAGGAAAATTTGGCGTGAGTATTGCACTAAGGAACTGTAAAAAACTAAAAAAGAAAAAATGAAAGCGGCGAAGCCGCAAATGTCTTTTTCGCTTCCTTTTTGCACTGCAAAAAGGAAGTAGGGTGTGGGACAAAGTCCCACGAAGTGAATAATTATAACTCACAAAGAAGCAGGCAACTAAGCGTCTGCTATGGGTGCCGACATCCTTGTCGGCACTTTGGGCAGACGCTGGTTCGCATCCATGCGAAGCCGCCGCTTCGGGTGTTTGCATCTTACTAATAACCAATATACCCGTCAAAACCTCATTTCACCTTGGTTTTGACGGGTTACATTTTTTTACAGCACCTTACACCCTAAACACTATTCTCAAATCTTCCGTTAAATTTGTCTGTAACTTGATTTGAGAATAGTCTCAAATTGAAAATTTGATATGAATGTTTTGCACAAGCTTATCGGGTTGTGCAATTTTTTTGTAAAAATTTTTTATTTTCCTATTGACATATACCCCGTAAGGGTATATAATATAAATACCCCCTATGGGTATTTTTGGAAAGGAACGCTGCTGCAATGGCCGAAAATAAAAAATGCGAGTGCTGCGGAAAGACCACCGACCGCACCGAAGAGGAACGCAAAAAGCTTATCCACCGTTTAAACCGAATCGAGGGACAGATCCGCGGGATCCGCGGAATGATAGAAAAGGACGCTTACTGTACCGATATTCTGATGCAGTCTGCCGCCGTTAACGCGGCTGTCAACTCCTTTAACAAGGACTTGATAGCAAGCCATATCCGCGGCTGTGTGACAAGGGATATTCGGGACGGTAAGGACGAGGTGGTAGACGAGCTTGTGGCTACGCTGCAAAAGCTGATGAAATAGCGGGAATATATATAAAATCGGGAATACCGCTTAATAAACTGCAAAAGCTATGACGGAAGGGAAGTGCGCAAATGATCGAAGAAGCAGGAAATGTAATAAAAGAACGCTACAACGTGGGCGGAATGACCTGTTCCGCCTGCTCGGCTCACGTCGAAAAGGCGGTAAATAAAGTAAAGGGCGTTGTTAAAGCGGAGGTCAATTTGCTGACCAACTCCATGACGGTGGAGTATGACGGAAATGTGTGCGGAAGATCGGATATAATAAGCGCCGTTGAACAGGGCGGCTATACCGCTTCGCTGCCAAGCGGTAAAAGCGAGAGGGCGGAAAAAAGGGAGAGTCCCGCCGAAATAAGAAAAAAAGAGTTTAAGACTATGAAAAAGCGGCTTATACTGTCGCTTATATTCCTTGTTCCTCTTTTCTATATTTCAATGGGGCATATGATGGGGGCGCCGCTTCCTCATATTTTTCACGGCGTTGAAAATTCCCTTACCTTTGCTTTTACTCAATTTATATTGGTTATTCCGATCATACTGATAAACAAGCACTATTTTGTAAACGGCTTCAGAAACCTTGTAAAAGGCTCTCCCAACATGGACACGCTGATTGCCTTGGGGTCGGGAGCGGCGCTGTTTTACGGAATAGTCGCGATATACCGTATAGGCTACGGCTTGGGACACGGCGATCTTGAGCTTGCCGAGGGGTATATGATGAATCTGTACTTTGAAAGCTCGGGTACTATCCTTACCCTTATTTCGGTCGGTAAAATGCTTGAAGCGAGGGCAAAGGGAAGAACTTCGTCGGCTATCGAAAAGCTGCTTGACCTTGCGCCAAAGACCGCAGTGGTGGAGCGCGGCGGAGTTGAAATGACGGTATCGCCCGAGGAAATAGTACAGGGAGATATTATTATAGTCAAAGCGGGAGAAAGCGCGGCGGTCGACGGAGTTATTACCGAGGGACACGGAACTCTGGATCAGTCGGCGGTAACAGGCGAAAGCATAGGCGTTGAAAAAACCGTAGGAGATACCGTAATAGCCGCCTCGATAAACAAAAGCGGATATTTTAAAATGCGCGCGGAAAGGGTCGGAGACAATACCACCTTGGCGCAGATAATACGCTTGGTCGAGGACGCTACCGGCTCAAAGGCACCTATTGCGAAGCTGGCAGACAAGATAAGCGGGATCTTTGTGCCCGCGGTAATTTCGATAGCTTTAATTTCGGGCTTGATATGGCTTATCTGCGGCGAAGGTATTGAAACTGCTTTATCCACCGCTATTTCGGTGCTTGTTATCTCCTGTCCCTGCGCTCTGGGTCTGGCTACTCCCGTTGCGATAATGGCGGGGACGGGCAAGGGCGCGGAAAACGGTATTTTAATGAAGTCGGCCACTGCACTTGAAATAGCGCATAAGCTGAATGTGGTGGTAATGGACAAAACGGGTACAATAACCACGGGAAGACCCGCGGTCAGCGTTATAGAGACCGCCGGGGGCGTTTCAGAATATCATGTTCTGACCGTTGCGGCAAGTCTTGAAAAGAAGTCGGAGCACCCTTTGGCGGAGGCTGTTTTGCACTGTGCCGAGGAAAATAAGGTCACATTGCTTTCGGCGGAAGAATTTAAGGCAGTTTTCGGAAAGGGCGTGTACGCAAGTGTAAACGGGAAGCTTTGCTTTGCGGGTAATCTCGCGCTTATGAAGGATAACGGCATAGACGCTTCACAGTGGATAAGCAGGGCCGACAAGCTTGCTGATAACGGGGCTACTCCCTTGTATATAGCCGAAAACGGTTCGGTTATAGGGATCGTTGGAGTAGAGGACAGCGTTAAGCCTACTGCCGCGGCGGCGGTAAAAGAGCTTAAGGAAATGAATATTGAAGTCGTAATGCTCAGCGGTGACAACAAGAGAACTGCAGAAGCGGTGGGAAAGCGGCTTGGGATCGACAGAGTCATTTCCGAGGTGCTTCCTCAGGATAAGGAAAGGGTTATCAGGCAGTTACAGGAGGAAGGCAAGCTTACCGCAATGGTAGGGGACGGTATAAACGACGCTCCCGCTCTCGCAAGGGCGGACGTGGGAATGGCGATAGGCGCGGGTACCGATATTGCCATAGACAGCGCGGATATAGTTTTAATGAAAAACAGCCTTTTGGACGTTTCGGGGGCGGTGAAGCTAAGCAGGGCGGTAATAAAAAATATCAAGGAAAATCTTTTCTGGGCGTTTTTCTATAACGCGCTGTGTATTCCTCTTGCGGCGGGCGCGTTCGTACCGCTTTTCGGATGGCACCTTGACCCCATGTTCGGAGCACTTGCCATGAGCCTTTCAAGCTTTTGCGTGGTGATGAACGCGTTAAGGCTCAAGCTTTTTAAATTCAGGCACGATTCCGTTTCCGACGCGGAGGAGATCACATCGGTCACCCTTAAGATCGCTCCCGCTGAGGAAGCGGCGGAAATAAATAACAACAGCAAAGGAGAAAATACTATGACTAAGCAAATGACAGTTGAGGGAATGAGCTGCGGACATTGCAGCGCGAGAGTGGAAAAGGCACTTAACGGGATAGACGGGGTTCAGGCAAGGGTAGACCTTGAAGCAAAGACCGCGTTTATTGAGTTAAGCTCCGAGGTCGGCGACGACGTTCTTAAAAAAGCGGTTGAAGACGCGGGATATGAGGTCGTCGAGATCAAGTGATATTGGAAAAGCTGCTCCGATTGGATAGGCTGACCGCTCCAACGCTTGCGTTGCGTTGGGGCGGTTTTTATAAATTTCGCTTTTTCGCCTTGACAGCCGTGGGAAATAATACTATAATTTAGCTTAATGAATAAAATAACAGTATGTATAGGCAGATTTTGCTGTAGATTGAGGATTAGTATAAACTATATGCGGGGGAAAACATGACGGAAATTTTAATAAGGCTTTTTATCGGCAACGAAAACACCGAAAGCACCGAGATTCGGAAAAAATACGGCTTTTTGTCGGGTATGACGGGGATCGTTCTTAATCTTTGCCTTTTTACGGGAAAACTGACAGCGGGTATTTTTTCGGGCGCTGTCTCGGTTGTTGCCGACGCGCTTAACAATCTTTCGGACGCGGGCTCCTCAATTGTAAATATGGTGGGCTTTAAGATAGCTCTAACCCCTCCCGATCGGGAGCACCCTTTCGGACACGGACGCGCCGAGTATGTGGCGGGGCTTATTATTTCCTTTATTATCGCGCTTATGGGTGTGG
This sequence comes from Oscillospiraceae bacterium, assembly GCA_014796735.1. Lineage (GTDB taxonomy): Bacteria > Bacillota > Clostridia > Oscillospirales > Ruminococcaceae > Ruminiclostridium_E. The sequence goes on along the minus strand of JAAVIG010000009.1, from coordinate 7,927 downwards.
AGCTGGCTAAAAGCTCCATTGAAAAAATAATAACGCCCGAGGAGCTTGAAGCAAGCGCGCTGACCTTTATCATACTGTCCGCTTCGGTGCTTGTTAAGCTTTGGATGTTCTTTTTTAACCGTAAGTTAGGTGAAAAAATCAACTCGGTATCCTTGAAAGCCACTGCCGTGGACAGTATTTCCGACGTTATCGCTACCTTTACGGTTATTGTGGGAATGGCGGCAAGCCTTATTTTTAATGTAAATATCGACGGTTACGCGGGGCTGCTTGTGTCCGCCTTTATTGTTTTTTCGGGAATAAAGACCGCAAAGGAAAGCTTGTCTCCGCTGCTTGGACAAATGCCCGAAAGGGAGTTGGTGGAGGATATAAAAAATACCGCTTGCTTTCATGAGGGAATAATAGGAATACATGACCTTATAGTACACAATTACGGGGTGGGGGTAAGCTTCATTTCCTTTCACGCCGAGGTTTCCTCTTCAACACCTCTTTCGGAGGCCCACGCTTTGATAGATGAAATAGAAAAGGAGCTTAAGGAAAAATTCGGCTGCGGCGTTACTATCCATATTGACCCCGAGGATATAGACGACGGGGAAACAACAGAGCTTTACGCGGGAGTGACGGAAGCGGTGAAGAAAATAGACGAGAGTCTTTCAATACACGATTTCAGAGTTATTAAAGATCCGGAGGGAAATTCACTGATATTCGATCTGGCAGTGCCCTATAAATTCAGGTTTTCGGACAGACAGATAAAGGAAATGGCGGAAAAGCTCATAAAAGAGATAGACGAAAGGGCGGTTCCGATAATAAGTGTTGAAAGACAGCTGGCAGAACTTGACTAAATGTGCATTTTGTGGTAAAATTATCTTTGTATGATACATTTTTGACTTTTTAAAATTTATAACGGAAACGGGGCTTATGCTTGTGGAGAACAAATTGATAGTTATCGAGGGCTTGGACGGCGGCGGGAAAACCACTCAGCTTGAACTGATTAAAAAAGTATATCCCTATTTCAGATATATTACCTTTCCCAACTACTCTTCTCCCTCGGGACAGATAGTTACAAGCTATCTTAAGGGGGAATACGGGGAAAAGGACGATTTCGTAAGCGCATACACCGCAAGCTGTTTTTACGCAGTGGATCGCTATACAAGCTACAAAACGGACTGGGAAAGCGATTACAGAAGCGGCAAGACCATTGTTTCGGCGCGTTATGTAAGCAGTAACGCCATGTATCAGATGACCAAGCTGCCCCGTGAAAATTGGGACGGCTACATGAATTGGCTGTTTGATATGGAATATAATAAATTCGGTATGCCAAAGCCTTACGCCACGCTCTTTCTGGATATGCCCACGGAGGTTTCAAGAAAGCTTCTGCTTAAGCGTTACGAGGGAGACGAAAAAAAGCTCGATCTTCACGAAAGCAATCTTGAATTTATGAACGCCTGCCGAAGAGCGGCGGAGTATGTGGCGGAAAAAGAGGGCTGGATCGTTATTCCCTGCGCGGAAAACGGTGAGCCGCTGCCTATTGAGACGATACATAAAGCTATTATTCACAAAATAGAAGGAATGTTAAAATAAACTATGCTTGAATTCAGAGATATTAAAATAGAGGATAAGGATTGGATAAGGGAACTGCTGTCTTATTCCGATTACAGGGGCTGCGAGTATACCTTCGGAAACAATTTTATCTGGAGCGAGCCTTTTGGGATAAAAATCGCAAGGTACAAGGATTTTTATATCGTGCTAAGCGAGGGCGAGTTTTTCTACCCCGCGGGAAGGGGCGATTTCAAAGAGGCGGTGGAGGAGCTTCGGGCTTACTGCCGCGAACAGGGGAAGCGGCTTTGCTTCGGAAGCTCCCCGAAAAGCGGAATGGAATTTTTAAAGGATACCTACGGGGACGGTATAGAAATTTACTCAAACCCCGATTTCTTTGATTATTGCTACAATTACGAGGATTTGGCGACGCTTATCGGCAAGAAGTACCATTCAAAGAGAAATTTTATCAACCGCTTTATACAGAACGACTGGAGCTATGAGGAGATCACGGGTGATAATATAGAGGACTGCAAGCTGATATTGGAAAAATGGCAGGAGGAAAATTCCGATACAAGAGACCCTTCTATGGAGCAGGAGATAAAGGCAACCGAAAAGGGCTTGGATCACTTTTACGATCTCGGTTTCAAAGGAGGACTTCTCAGAGTTGAGGGTAAGCCCGTGGCGTTTACCTTTGGAGAGGGAATAAACAGCGATACCTTCGATGTGCATGTTGAAAAGGCGCTTTCCGATTACGACGGCACTTATCCCATGATAAACAAGGAGTTTGTAAATCACAGCTGCTCCGATTACAAGTATATAAACCGAGAGGAGGACGTGGGCGAGGAAAATCTCAGAAAAGCCAAGCTGTCCTATCACCCAGCTTTTATGGAAGAAAAGTTCCGTATAATATTTAAAGATTAAATTTTTACCGAAAGGAATGTATGATCATGATTTACTGTTTTTTAGCCGACGGATTTGAGGAAATGGAAGCGTTGTGCCCGATAGATATTCTCCGCCGCGGGGAATGTGACGTGACCGTTGTGGGAGTTGGCGAGCAGATCATTACCGGCTCGCACGGGATAAGCGTTTGCGTTGATCTCACCGATAACGAGATAACCCTTGACGATAATCTCGAAATGGTGATACTGCCCGGCGGTATGCCCGGAACGCTCAATCTTGAAAAAAACGCCAACGTGCAAAAGGCGATAGATTACTGCGCAAACAACGGAAAGCTTATCGCCGCTATCTGCGCCGCGCCTTCGATTTTAGGACACAAGGGTCTTTTGAAGGAAAAGGAGGCTATCTGCTTTCCCGGATTTGAGGAACAGCTTGACTGTAAAAAGGTTTCCGAGGATTTTGTGTGCAAGGACGGAAATATAATAACCGCAAAGGGCGCGGGTGTTGCGCAGGAATTCGGCTTGAAGCTGCTGGAATGCTTAAAGGGACAGTCCGCCGCGGAAAGGCTTAAGGCTTCGCTTCAATGCAGGTAAAAAGCGAGCTGAGAAAACGGCTTTTGGAGGCAAGAAGCCGTATTCCCGAAAGCGTAAGGCGGGAGCTTTCCGAAAGGATAGCCGAAAATCTTTTTATGCTGAGGGAATTTAAGGAAGCCGAAACGATATTCTGCTATATAAGCAAGGAAAATGAGATCTCCACCGAAAAAATAATCTCTCACTGCCTTTTAAAGGGAAAAAGGATCGCCGCTCCCGTGTGTAAGGGAGAAGAAATGATCTTCAGGTATATAAAGGGCGGCGACGATCTTGAAAAGGGGAGCTTTTCCGTGTATGAGCCAAAAAGCGGCTGTGAGGAAGCAAAAGCGGACAGGGAAACCGTTTGCGTTACGCCTGCCTTGTGCTTTAACGAAAACGGCTTCAGAATAGGCTACGGAAAAGGATTTTACGACAGATTTTTTGAAAAAAACGAATGTGTACGGATCGGTCTTTGTTACGAGGATTATATAAGGGATTTTGTTCCCGACGTAAACGACAAGGCCGTTAATGTAATCGTAACCGAGGATAGAATAATAAGAACAAAATAGATTAAATTAAATTAAATTAAATTAAATTAAATTAAATTAAATTAAATATACTCGGTGTTCGGAGGCTGCACGTCGGTACGTCAGCCTCATACCAATCCCTTTTTAAACTGACGTAATACCCACAGTTTAAAAAGGGATTGCACCCGAAACACTAATCCCACAGTTTTAAAAGGGATTAGTATCACATGACCTTTTTTGAGAAANNNAAANAAAAATGGACAATCATGAAGAAAGACAAGGAAGAGACGAGTTATCCGAAATTCTCAGAAAAAATAAGGAACGCAGGATAAAGGAAGAAGAGCAGCATACAGGCGATTTTTCCAAGGATAAGACAAGCGTTTTCCGTGAGGAATTATTCGGTTCTCAAAACAGCGGTTCAAAGCTTGATGCCGATTCCGGTTCCGATAACATTCTCAAGCTCAAGCTCAAGTCCAAGCCTAAATCTAAGCCAACGCCCGAACGCAAGTCGAATTCGGGTCATAAAGCCGTTAAATCCCGGCGCAGGGACGGCGGAGAGGATTTTGACGAGGGCGAGCTGCATGATATTGAGTTTGACGAGGAGACGGATAAGCCTATAACCGATAAGGCCTTAAAAAGGGCGCGGGAGGCTCAGAAACAGCTTAAAAAGCAAAGACAGGCAAGAAAAACCGTCTTTCAGATAACTTTCGGCGTTATTGTCTCTGCGGCGGTCATTTTCTTCGGGGTAAGACTGGGTGCACGCTTGTACAGCGCGATCTCCGATTACGGCGGATTGGAGGACGGCGAGTTTGAGGTCGCCGTGCTGATACCCGACAATCCCAGCGTGGAGCAGGTGGCGCAGGCTTTAAAGGAAAGCGGTATAGTGCAGGAGCCGGAGGTTTTCAAGCTTTACATTGACATGAAAAGAAATGACGAGGAATGGAGACACCGGGGAGAGGACTTCGAGGGCGGAGAGTTTATCTTGTCCTCCTCCATGAATTACAGTAAGATAGTGGATACTCTGCTTTCCTCCGGCAGCGGAAAAACCACAGTTGACGTTACCATTTACGAGGGCATGACGGCAATTGAAATAGGTCGGCTTTTAGAGGAAAACTTTGTGTGCAGGGCGGAGGATTTTGAAAAGTTCTACCGCGAAAAAATGGACAAGTATGATTTCGAGCTCAGAGTAACGCCCAGCGCGTTGAAGTTCAACCAGCTTGAGGGCTACCTTTTTCCCGATAAATACGAATTTTACCAGTGCCGTGAGCTTAAGGCCGACCCCGACGCGGAAGTAGATACCTCAAAGGAAGCCCGTACGGCTGCCGAAAAGATATATTCCAACTTTAACTCAAAAATAACCAAGACGATGTATAAGCAGATGAACGAAATGGGGCTTACACTTGACCAGCTTATAGCCCTTGCTTCAATGGTTCAGTCCGAGGTAAGCAATGTGGAGGATATGAGAAAGGTGGCGTCCGTTTTCCTTAACCGACTTGAAACGGGAGGAGATTTTTCCAAGCTTCAGTCGGACGTTACGGTATTTTACGTTCAGGACTTTATCGAGCCTTACTATAAGGATTACGGCTTAACAACCTCATTGGCAGCCATTTCTCACGCCTACGATACCTACGAATGTGACGGCGTTCCCGCGGGAGCTATCTGCAATCCCGGAATGGACGCTATCAGCGCAGTGCTTGATGCGGAGGATACGGATTACTTCTATTTCTGCGCCAATGAGGAGACGGGCGAGACCTTTTATGCAAGAACATTGGAGGAGCATGAGGCCAATCTTGTGCTGGCGGGACTGGTATAACCACTGCCGGAATTGCGAAGCAATTCCGGCAGCTTGTTAAAGCTGCGCTTGAATCGCTATAAAAAAGAGGTGCATTATGCTTGAATTGCTTTCACCCGCGGGTGATTACGAATGTCTTGAAGCGGCGGTGAAATTCGGCTGCGACGCGGTTTATCTCGGCGGAAAGGGCTACGGAATGAGAGCCGCTTCAAAGAATTTTGATTTTGACGAGCTTAAAAAAGGGGCGGAGCTTGCTCATAAATCGGGGGTAAAGGTGTATTTGACGGCAAATACGCTGCCCTCAAACGATGAGATAGATATGTTTCCCGAATTTATAAGAAATGCCGAGGAAGCGGGAGTTGACGCGGCTATCGTTTGTGACTTGGGAATACTTGCCTTGATAAAAAAATACGCGCCCTCCGTTGAGATACACATGTCCACACAGTTTGGCATAGTGAATTACGCCACCGCCGCCGAGCTGTATAAGCTGGGGGCAAAAAGGGTGGTTTTGTCGAGGGAAACAAGCCTTGACGAGATAAAAAAGATACGAGAAAAAATTCCCGAGGATATGGAAATAGAGGCCTTTGTTCATGGGGCAATGTGCGTTTCCTTTTCGGGAAGATGCCTTTTGTCGGCGTATATGACGGGCAGAAACGCAAACAGGGGAGAGTGCGCCCAGCCTTGCCGCTGGAAGTACAGCTTAATGGAGGAAAAACGCCCGGGGCAGTATTTCCCCGTGTTTGAGGACGACGGGGGTACTTATATACTTAACGCCAGGGATATGTGCATGATTGAGCATCTGGACAAGCTTATAGACGCGGGGGTAAGCAGCTTTAAGATAGAGGGCAGGGCAAAGTCGGCTTACTATGTGGCTACCGTTACCAACGCTTACAGCGCGGCGCTGAAGTGCGCAAAGGAGAAAAGGGAAGTGCCACAATGGGTAAAGGACGAGGTGTATAATGTCAGCCACCGCGAATACTGCACGGGCTTTTATTTCGGCAGTTATGACGCGTCGCAGATCTACGAAAGCAGCGGGTATCTGAGGAGCTGCGATTTTGTGGGGGTAATTGACGGCTTTGAAAACGGAAGAGTGCTTTTAACCCAAAGAAATTATTTTACCGCAGACGATGATCTCGAGGTGCTTATGCCGGGTTGTGAGCCTGTTAAATTTAAGCCCTCCGCGCTGTATAATTCCGACGGGGAGAAAATAAGGATTGCAAATAAGGCTACGGAAAAGCTGTCGGCGGATTGCGGCAGGGAGTTTCCGAGCGGGTCTGTTTTAAGGAGAGTCAAAACAGAGTTACACCCTAAGCACTAATATCTGTTTAAGAAGCCATTTTATCCACTTTTTAAACAGATATTAGTATAAGTAACTTTTTTGTACCTTGATCGAAAAACTTAAAAACAAAATCTTTATTGACAAAAAAGTGATCTTATGTTATAATAAACAAAGCGCTTATTTACTTTAAATCGTTAAAGTGAAAATAAAAAAAGGAACAAACAGGAGAAAACCAAAAATGTCAACAAGAAAAGGTAATTTAATGAGCGTCAGAGCCGATATAAAGGTTTTGGATGCGACTTTAAGAGACGGAGGGCTTTGCAATAACTTCGAGTTCAGCGATGAATTTGTTACCGAGTTATACAAGACAAACATAAAAAGCGGCGTTGATTACATGGAATTCGGCTACAAGGCAAGCAAGAATTTATTCAAAAAAAGCGACTACGGCAAGTGGAAATTCTGCGACGAGGAGGATATACGCGGTATCGTAGGTGACAATATTTCCGATATGAAGATTGCTGTCATGGCGGACGTTGGCCGCTGCGACTATAAAACCGACTTTCTGCCCAAAAGCGAAAGTGTTGTGGATATGGTGCGCGTTGCCTGCTATATTCATCAGATCCCCGCGGCGGTGGAGATGATAGAGTATCTGCACGGTCTCGGATATGAGACAAGCTGCAACATTATGGCTATCTCTCAGTGCAACTCCAATCAAGTTGAAGAAGCGCTGGAGATGATATGCAGCTCCAATGTTGACGTTATTTATCTTGTGGACAGTTACGGTTCTTTGTATCCCGAAAACGCCGCCGATTTCGCAAAGGAATATCTGGAGATCGCCGAAAAGTACAACAAAAAGGTAGGCTTCCACGGTCACAACAATCAGAATCTTGCCTTTGCCAACACTATCGAAACTCTTTCCTATGGCGTTTCCTACGTTGACGCCACCGCTCTCGGAATGGGCAGAGGAGCGGGCAACTGCGCAATGGAGCTGCTGCTGGGCTTCCTTAAAAATCCCAAGTACAGCCTGTACAGCTTATTGGAGTTTATCGAAAAGTATATGATCCCTTTAAAGCAGCAGGGAATTTTGTGGGGATATGATTTGCAGTATTTGTTTACGGGGCAGCTTAACCGTCACCCGCGTGAGGCTATGACATTTACCGCGGAGGGTAGGAGCGATTACTGCGAGTTTTATAAGTCGCTGTTGGAGAATTTCTGATATAGATAGTACGGAGCTGAAAAACTAAAAAGAAAAAATTAAAGCGGCGAAGCCGCAAGTGTTTTTTTCGCTTCCTTTTTGCACTGCAAAAAGGAAGTGGGGGGTGAAGCG
>JAAVIG010000008.1 GCA_014796735.1 Oscillospiraceae bacterium | reverse complement strand
TTGTTACCGTTTCCGTGAATTTTTCAAGACTTCATACCGAAGAAAAGGATTATGTCAAAAGGCTTTGCGAAACGGTGGACAAATACGGCGTTCCTCATGAGCTGATAGAGATCGAAATAACCGAATCCGCTTTGGCAAGCGATGAAAACAACGTTATTTCTTTTGTGCAGAAAATCCGTGACGCGGGCTTTGCCGCTTCAATAGACGATTTCGGAAGCGGGCTTTCCTCTCTGAATTTTATCAAGGACGTACCCGCAAACGTTATTAAAATAGATAAATCTCTTTTAAGCGGCAACTGCGAAAACGAAAAAGAAAGAATAGTACTGGAAAGCATTTTTGATTTTGCTCACAGGCTTAAGCTTGTCACCGTTGCGGAAGGGGTTGAAACAAAAGAACAACTTGGATTTCTCCGCACCTGCGGCTGTGAGATAATACAGGGCTTTTTGTTTGCAAAGCCAATGCCCGAAGATGATTTCAGAGAAGCGCTCAAAAACTCGGAAAAACACTCTCATCAATCCGAGGACATTCTTCTGACCCAGCCTCCCGCTACAGCCACTCAGCTGCTTCTTGACGTGGTTTTCAAAAGATACCCCCTTATAATTATGAGCAATTTAAACCGCAACAGCTTTTACATGATGGCTTATGAAAATTTCTCCACACGATCCTGTCCCTCAACGGGCATTTACACCGAGCTTATAGGTCACGGCGCGTCTACCATGCACCCCGATGACCGCAAGCTGTTTTCCGATACCTTTGACATAAACGATCAGCTTAACGCGTACAAAAACGGAGAAAGGACAAGGACAGTCGTTACAAGACAGCTTGGCGACGACGGCGTTTACCGCAGGGTAGAGACCACAAACTATTATATAAAAAATCCATCCGCCGACGATGTTCTTGCTATAACTCTTTCAAGAGCGATAGAATAAATAATTTGAATAAACACATTTTAAAGGAGCGCACAATGACAGACACACCCGAGGTATATACCGCCGAAGAAATGGAGATAGTAGAAAATCACATTGAAAAATACTACGGAAAATTTGACAAAGTGTTTCACGAGATATATTCCCCCGATATTCATGTTGACGTCTGCGTTATCCCGCCGACCAAAAAACGAAATTACTATACCTTGGTGACAATGGGCATGGGAGCGCACAGAATGAATGTACCCAAGGAGCTTGCCGAATACAGATTAGAGCGGGCGGAAGTGATGATAGCCTTGCCGCCCGACTGGAGAGTGTACGAGGAGGACGAACGGTGGTATTGGCCGATACGGCTTCTTAAAAGCATCGCAAGGCTTCCCGTGGAGAGCAATACATGGCTGGCGTGGGGACATACGGTAGACAACGGCGAGGCGTACGCCAACAACACCGCCCTTTGCGGCACAGTACTGATCGACCCCGAGATAGGAAAGGAGGGCTGCGGACTGCTGACGCTCCCCAACGGCGAGGACGTTAATTTCTATCAGCTTATCCCGCTGTACCGCGAGGAAATGGAATATAAGATAGCCAACGATACCGATTCGCTTTTGGATATAATGACAGATACAGTCTCCTACATAGTGAACGTTGACCGCGTAAACGCTGCCGAAAGCTGCATTGAGGGAGAGATAGGGCTTTGTTCCATTACAATGGACGATGCTTTTTATCATCTGGAATCGATAAGGGAAAAAAATCTCCCCGTTGATGAGATCACCGCCTACAACCATCTGGCGATCTATCTCAGGTGGTCTATGGAGCATGATTTAATGGGAGATATGTTTAAGGAAAAGTATTCGGACGTGATTGCCGAGGTCAAAGCCAATATTGACAGCCCTGAAAAAATGCCCGATCTGCGCGTTTTGCTAAGAGATAAAGAGGACTTGAAGTGCAGACTGCTTTTGCCTTATTTTAACGACGAAGGAATGGAGTTTTCCGAATGGTATTACGGGGACGGCAAGGACGACTCTCATTATTTTCCCTGTGATGTTGACAGATACGCGGAAAAGTATTTCGGCACGGAGCGTTACAACAGCGAAGAGTTTCAGGACGAAGCGTATCTTTTCGTTCCTTGGAATGAGGAGTACTATCAGGGTATGGCTAAGATGATAGAAAAAAATTACGGGAAATGGAAAAAGACCGTTAAAAAATAGCATTGATTTGCAGGAGGTAAGCCGAAATGGACCTTAAAAACAAGCTTAAAAAAACTTTGCGTAATTCTGTCCGCCTGACAATAGAGGGTGAGGCGGCAGACAACAAGATAGCTTCCACGCGCTTCGGCGGAAGACCGGATGTACCTGAAGGCTTCCAGTGGGCTTACTATGAGGGGGAGGGCATCGACGGCGTGACGAAAAAACGTCCGCTTTCCTTTATCGCACAATTTGACCTTGACGAGATCGCAAAATACGATACCGAGAATCTGCTTCCCAAAACGGGCTTGCTGTCATTTTTTTACGAAACGGATTCGATGTGCGGGGGTTATGACCCAAAGCATAAGGGCTGCGCAAGGGTTTATTACTTCGAGAATAAGGAAAATCTTTCGCCTCTGGATTTTCCCCACGACTTAGACGAGGAGTTCCGATTCCCCTCCGTAGGGATAAAAGCCAAACGGGATGACTCTTATCAGGATTACTCCGACTTTTTGCTGCAAAAGGATAAGCTGCTGGAGTGCTGGGACGAATACGACAGGGCGGCAAAAGGCTTAAAGGTAAATACTCCCGACAACAGCTCAAAGCTGCTGGGCTGGGCGGATATTATTCAAAATAATATGACCATAGAATGTGAGCTTGTTTCAAGGGGATATTATCTCGGTGGCGATTGGAGCAAGGTAACGCCCCGCGACATGCAGGAGGCGGAGCAGTCCTCGCTTAAGGACTGGCTGCTGCTGTTTCAGCTCGATACCGTCACAAAGGACGATTTTGAGCTGATGTTCGGGGACTGCGGCAGGATATATTATTATATAAGGAAAGAGGATCTGGAAGCAAGGAATTTTGATAATGTATGGCTGATCATGCAGTGCTGTTGATAATTAGTCAATACAACAGGAACATATGTCCCGTTTTAAAGGCATATTTAACAAATTTTGTTTGAAAATTATCACCGATAAGCCGGAAAAATATCTTAACGAAACATCCGTAAAGGAGGTTACATAACAATGGTTTATACCGTAACCTTTAATCCCGCCATAGACTATGTGGTGCGCACAGAGGAAATGGAGGTGGGAAAAGTGAACCGCTCCGCCTCCGAGGAAATTTATTTCGGCGGAAAGGGCATCAACGTTTCCATGGTTTTAAGCGAGCTTGGGATAAAGTCAAAGGCTCTCGGCTTTATCGCAGGCTTTACGGGCGAAGCGATAAAAAAGGGCGTTGAGGAAAAAGGTATTGAGACGGATTTCGTAACGCTTCAAAAAGGGTTTTCAAGGATCAACGTCAAAATAAAATCGGGAAGCGAAACCGAATTGAACGGACAGGGGCCCGTAATTGACGAAGCCGCGCTGAACGAGCTGTTTAAGAAGTTAGACAAGACAGAAAACTCCGACACAGTGGTTTTGGCGGGAAGTATTCCCAACACGCTGCCCTCCGATATTTACGAAAGAATATTGGAGCGGCTGTCCGATAAGAAAATAAAAGCGGTGGTGGACGCAACGGGCGATCTGCTTATGAATGTCCTGAAATACCGCCCGTTCCTGATAAAGCCCAATAATCACGAGCTTTCGGAGATATTCCGCTTCCCTGTTTCAACTCACGAGGAGATCGCCGATTGCGCGGCAAAGCTTAAGGAAATGGGCGCACGNAACGTGCTTGTATCAATGGCGGGCGACGGAGCGTTCTTGCTTGATGAAAACGGAAAAACCCATACCTGCGGAGTATGCATGGGAAAAGTCAGAAACTCGGTAGGCGCGGGAGACTCAATGGTTGCGGGCTTTATAGCGGGGTCTCGGCAGGGCGACTACGAATACGCCTTAAAGCTCGGCACGGCAGCGGGAGGAGCAACGGCTTTTTCGGACGGATTAGCCGAAAAGGACGAAATATACAAGCTGCTTGAACAGTTAAAATAACATTGCCGCTAAGGGACCTGATATTGAGGTTCCTTATCGGCATTTTCGGAAGATTTTATTTCTACAGCATATAAGCATATCAAAATATATATAAATAAATATTTAACGCTTAAAAATAATATCAGCATTGCATACATAAAGCAATCCAAAGGGAAAGGAAGGTCATAGTCATGAAAAAGTACATAGGAACGATCGTTCACGGCGGAGTTGCTATAGGAAAGATCTCGGTTTTCAAACGTCAGGAAGCAGAAATAACACGCGTGCGAGTTGACGATATCGAGGCAGAAAAAGCGCGTCTCGAAAAAGCAAAGGAGCTGTCGATCAATCAGATTCGGACAATTTACGATAAGGCGTTAAAGGAAGTGGGAGAGGCCAACGCTCAGATTTTTAAGATACACATAATGATGGTCGAGGACGAGGATTACAACGAGTCCATTAACAATATTATAGAAAACCAATCGGTAAACGCCGAATACGCCGTTTCGGTAACTGCGGATAATTTCGACGCCATGTTCGGGGCAATGGAGGATTCCTACATGAAAGCCCGCGCCGCCGACGTTAGGGACATTTCCAACCGAATTATAAACAATCTGCTTTCAAACGACAGCATCAACGAAATAGGCGACGAAAAGGTGATCGTATGCGCCGACGATCTGGCGCCCAGCGAAACGGTTTTGCTTGACAAAGACAAGGTGCTGGGCTTTGTGACCGCCTTTGGCTCCTCCAACTCTCACACCGCCATTCTTGCAAGAAATATGAATATCCCCGCCATTATAGGAGTCGGAAGCGATTTCTTAAACGAGATAAAAAACGGCGCCGACGCTATTGCCGACGGCTTTACGGGAGAATTTTTTATGGAGCCCGACTCCGAAACCACCGAGCTGCTTACCAAAAAACAGCATGAGGACGAGGAAAAGAGACGCTTCCTGCATAATCNNAAAGGCAAGGAAAATGTTACCTTAGACGGGAAAAAGATCAATATATATGCCAATATCGGAAGCGTTGACAATATCGGCGCCGTTCTCCTTAACGACGCGGGAGGAATAGGCTTGTTCAGAAGTGAGTTTTTGTATCTGGAAAACTCGGATTATCCTACTGAGGAAGAGCAGTTTACCGCTTACAAAAAGGTGCTTGAAAGCATGGCGGGNAAAAAGGTAATTATCAGAACNTTGGATATAGGCGCNGANAAGCNGGTGGATTACTTTAACCTTGAAAAAGAGGAAAATCCCGCTTTGGGCTGCCGCGCTATCAGAATCTGCCTTACACGCCCCGAAATTTTCAAGACACAGCTTAGAGCCTTATACAAAGCCTCCGTTTACGGTAATCTGGGAATAATGTTCCCCATGATAACAAGCGTTGGGGAGCTTACCGAGATACTCGAAATATGCGATGAGGTAAAGAAGGACTTAAAGAAGCAAGGTATAGAGTACTCCGACAGCATAGAGCTTGGTATTATGATAGAAACGCCCGCTGCCGCTATCATAAGCGACAAATTAGCGCCGATGGTGGACTTTTTCAGCGTAGGCACAAACGATCTTACACAGTATACCTTGGCTTGCGACCGTCAGAATCCCAATATCGAAAGATTCTGCGATACGCATCATGAGGCCGTATTAAGGCTTATTGAGATGTCCGCGGAAAACGCCCACAAGCACGGCGCATGGATAGGCATCTGCGGAGAGCTGGGAGCGGATACCGAGCTTACGGAAACATTTTTGAGAATGGGTATCGACGAGCTGTCGGTATCGCCCGGATTTGTACTTAAGGTAAGAGATACGGTAAGAAATATTGATTTGAGCAAATAGTAAAAGCCTGAAATAACTCCAAGGGCTGTAAAAAACTAAAAAAGAAAAAATAAAAGCGGCGAAGCCGCAAATGTCTTTTTCGCTTCCTTTTTGCACTGCAAAAAGGAAGTAGGGTGTGGGACAAAGTCCCACGAAGTGTAAAATTATAACTCACAAAGAAGCAGGCGAAGCCGCCGCTTCGGGCGTTGACATCTTACCCAATAAAAATGTAACCCGTCAAAACCTCATTTCATTCGATTTTGACGGGTTACATTTTTATTGAGTTTTTTACAGCACCTTTGCGGAAAAATTCACAGATAGAAATTCTCTGCTTGGATAAGGTACTAATTGCCTTATCCAAGCAGAGAACAGCATATTTAATCAAAGCGTTTTACCGTTGAATCTCAAAGGCTTGCAATCCCTGTTTTCCTCTACCTCTAACACCGCTTTTATTATCTCTCCCCTGCGATTTTCCGCATCGGGAAGATCGCAGACAATATCGTTCATATCGTAAGGACCGTAACGGAAATGTCCGAGCGTAGCCCCGTGGAACTCACCGTCAATAAGCAGATACTGCAAAGTTTCATGATCATATTCGGGATTATCCAAAAGAGAATCGACCATTTTCTTTAAGGTATGCTCATTTGCCCTTACAAGAAAATCGTTTCTGTGCATTACCAATATACCTGTTATGGGCTTTGGATCAAAGTTTTCCAATAATTCCAGATCGTTTTTTAAAATAAAACCGTTTTCACATTCGATGACAACATTTTCCGATACAAGCTCCTGTACAGCCGCTTTTATTTCCTTTTCGGGTACTTTGAAAAACGACTTCGCCATTTGAACGTCAAAAAGCACCAGACGGTAAGCAAAGCGTTTTATAAGCTCTTTTAAGGCTTCGCGTTTCGTATATCGCTCAAGATCCGCATCGGGGAACATTTCTTTAAATCTGTACCAGCCTCTGTCCCATTCCCCGTTATACTGATCCTCGTAGATCAAAAATGCTTCCTGCAAGCGGTGGAGTATTGGTGTCAGCTGCTTTACCAACATACCGGTATCCGATTTAAGCTGCTGAATATTAAAGGGACCTTCCCGCCTGATAAGCTCCAATATTTGCAGCTGCGCTTCCGTAGGCTTTGATAAAGGCTTACGGTACACCGCGGCGAAAAGCTCTAAGTCCTCCGCCATTATCCAACCGAGATTGCCTCCGCAAAATCTCCCCTTTATAAGCAGCCTTTTCAGCTGCCTTTGACGGTTAAATTCAATATCGTCAAAATCGGCTCTGAAGGATAACACAGGCGGCTCACCGAAGCCGTGCCAATATAAATTCTGTCCCGGCTGGGTGTCTCTGTAAAGACTTATATATTCCTCCTCGCCCGCTTTTTTATCGGCAAGGAACTGCCTTTCCATTCTGAGTGAAATTATTTTTTGTGCGTCCATTATATGCTCCATTCGACTTTTTTTATATTATAAAATTTTTTTCCGCCGTGTCAAGAATGTCTAATTATTCAAATATATTGATAATATATCCGTCAATAGTTGTCAGACTGCAAGTTTTTCCGCCCCATGGCTGCATTTTAACTTTCGTAATTTTATCCCAGCCATTTGATGTAATATAGTCGTACATTTGCTCAATCCCTTTAACCTGCATAAATGAAATCAATCTCGGTTCCGGCTGTCCAAAAAACATGTGCATACCTGTAAAATGGGCTAAATGAGTATGTTCCACTTCCGGCAGCATATCAAAAACAACTCCATAACGGCCTGCTCCGTTAGTATTTCTTTCAACAATATTGCTGTACCAGCCTAACGTATCTTCAAACCACTTGGCAGTCCTATCCATATCCGATGTCAGGTAGATAGGAGCATTTTCTTGTACATAATATCCTTTTTCGCTAAATCTGCTCATAATATTCTCCCTTCTCTCCAGCATTTTTATCGGCAAGAAACTGCCTTTGTGTTGTGAGTGAAATTATTTTTTGCACGTCCGTTATATGCTCCATTCAACTTTTTTTATATTATAAAATATATTTTCCGCCGTGTCAAGAATGACCCTTTTGTTTTTTTCCGATACCGATTCAAACAATTCAAAGGTGATATTGTTTTTCTTTTTGCGCCACCTGCCAACTACTTTTCCGTCCAGCAAAACAGGCGGCATTACTATTCCCGCAAGGTTAAAAATACCTCTCATGTATTTATTGGGCAGAAAAATACTGTCCTCCTTTTTGTAACCTAACATTAACTGATCAAAGCCGCTAAGCAAAATACAACGCGGTATATCGGGACAGTTTTCCGTTATATCGCCCAAATAGAAATGCTCATTATTGTTGACCGATACGGTTTTTACGGGTATGCCATTAAGAATCTGTTTGATCTTTGTTTGGGTACAGCCGTAATAATACGAAATATCCTTTATTGTCGCGGGAGCAAAATGTGTAAGATAACGCTCGATTATTTTCCGCTCTGCCCGATTTTCTTCCATAGGCTCAAATGGAGGACATATTTCAAATGACTTTTTTTCTTTGACCTTATAATTTAAAAAACCGTGCTCACACAGCTCACGCATACCACCGCCCCATTGGTCGAACGTAGAATCAAGCTCCCTTTGGGTCATGCCGCTTTGGACGCAAGCTTTTTTCAGTTCTTCCCTCTCGCAAATACCCTCTTTCACTTTATCTACAATAAAAGCCGACCAATATTTCTGTCTTTCGGGAGTAAGCGTCCATTCTCTTGTAAAGTGATCGACATAACCGCCGAAATCGCTGTTTTTGTACCGAGCCTTTCCGTATTTAAAAAGAGGTAGGTCATCTTTCGCAAAGGCGTGAACAGTGCCTCTGACAGTCCAGTTCTTAACAAGTCCGTCACCAAAATTTTCTTCGGTTATATTTTCATTGCAGCGTATTTTCAGCGAATAAAATATATTTACGGTAAACTGTGCCTGTATGCCGTTCAAGTCCTTGACGACCGTTATTTTGTCCGCTTTATCGGTCAGATGCTGGCGGAACAGGCGTATCTGTTTAAGCTCGTCGGCTGTCATAGTTATTCCGTGATCTCCAACACACCCAAGCATTCGGGATAAGCCTCTCCCGTATCGGGATTCTGTCTTGAGTGAACATTATAAATATACCCTGTTTTTCCGTAACGTCCAAGCTTGTTCTCGTCGTAGTGCTCGCTGTCCATTGCAACATTAACGGCTTTTAACGCTATCGTAACGATCTGACTGCCGGGAACAAGCTCATGCTCCCATAAAAATTCACACTCCACATTTAAAAAGCACTCCTTAACGCGTGGCGCGTTGACTTTTACGGCTTTTTCCACGGTAAGTCCCGACACCGTTATTTCGTCCTTGTCAAAATCGTTGTTGTCAATGGTCTTTAAGCATTTGTCATATATGTCCTTTGACGGGAAGTTCAGCACGCAGCACCTTGTTTCCTTCAGAGTCTGGTATAAATGCTGCGATTTAGATACTGAACCCAACAGGCAGATATATTCGCCGCCCGTTGCTGTAAATGTAGACCATGACTGCAAAGCGGCGTTTTCCGTTCCGTTGGATTTATAGCTTGTTACAAGAAAAACAGGCGAGGGAATAGCGGCTAAATAATAATGCCATGAAAACCACTCCATTTGTCCGGGCCATGTTTCGGTAAAGCTTTCGGGCTTGCACGAAAATTCTTTTTTCATAATTGCGATACTCCTTTATGATTATAAATCAGCCATTTCCGAGGTAAAACCGTTAAATATGTTCAATGTTACTTCCTTTTTACTTATGTTCATTTTTCCACCGCTTGCACTGCTCTATTCTTGCTCCGGGAGGATTATCTCCGTGTTCGGGGTCACTACAGGAGTATTGAGTTAAAAGCTCGCATGGAATATCGGGACATTCGCCGCAGTGCATAAAACCTTTGTTCTGGCAGCAAACCGCAACGGGACATTCGCCGTGAAAAGGGTGTCCGTTGGTTTCGATACAGCCGCCGCAGCCGCAGCTTTCCTTATACTCGCAGCCTGTACAGTGCAGTCCGCAGCGTGAATCTACCGTTGATGAAAATATAAATTGATTCATGGTATAAACCTCTCTTTTTTGTTTTTTTAAAGTATATCACAGCCAACAGGACAGCTGTATGTCATGTTTGGTCAAAACAGAAAATTTATTTTTCATACTTGCTCAAAGCATTTTTCAATTTTTTAATATAATCCTTTTTGAAGTCCTCGGGACCCAGTATCTCCACCTTATCCCCAAAGCCCAAAAACCAATCCATAGCGTTATCCCGGCCGCAGAAACCCCATTTTGTGTAAAGCCGTCCGTCCTCTCTGACCGTAAAGCTGTACGGGCCGTATTCCTCAACAAGCCTGTACTTCTCGCTTGCCTCAAATACCGCTTCTATCATATACTCATCGGTAAAATGCTGTCCGAAATCAAGCTTTTCGGGAGGTACTTCTCTTTGCTCAAAGGACTTGTCGGTAATTTTCAAGTCCCACAGCCGACCGAGCTTGTACATTCTGAAATCGTTCCGTTCGGGGCAAAAGCCGAAAACATACCAGCCCGACCATTTGAATACTACCAGAACAGGCTCAATCAGCTTATCGTCCTCTCCCTTATTGTAATAATAATGAAAGGTCACGCACTTTTTTTCGTGAGCGGCTTTTTTTAACATATTGATTTTTTCGGAAAGGCTGTCCTTATAAAAGGACGCTAAATCTATCATTATATTTTCATCTAAGGGAATAACCTTTTCCTTTCCGTACAGCTTATCGGAAAGAGCGGAGGAAGCGGGAACGGCGGATACGCTTTCAAGAGCCTTTAAACCCGCAAAAACGGCTTGCAGCTCGTCTCTTGTAAAAACGGTAGTGTCAAAATTAAAGCCCTCCATTATCTCGATACCGCCGTCGGTACCCTGCGAGGTGACAATAGGTATACCCGCGCTGCAAATAGCCTCAATATCCCGCGCGATAGTTCGGCGCGATACTTCAAATTTTTCCGCAAGGTAAGGCATCGTTACCTTACCTTTTCGCTGCAATACCGTTATTATTCCGAGTATTCTGTCTATTTTCAAGGATTTGTCCCTCTCTTCCGCAAGTATTGAATTTATAATAACATATTTTTTTGATATTGACAACAGATTTTTTTAAAGGTGTTGACAAATCAACAAAATGTGATATAATATATTTAATTACTACAAATGTAGTTGAAAATTCGGAGGAAAAAATGTCAATAAAAAAATTACCCGACGCGGAATTTGAGATAATGAAAGCAATATGGAACAGCGAAGAGCCCGTCACCTCGCCAATGCTTACCGAAAAATTAAAGCATTTGCTTTCGGAAAAGGACTGGAAGCAGCAAACGGTCATGACAATGCTTGTAAGGCTTGAAAAGAAAGGCTTTTTGCGTTCGGAAAAAAACGGAAAGGAGCGCCTCTATTATTCCTCGGTCAGCGAGAACGAATACATGGAGGTAGAAGCCAGAAGCTTTATAAGCAGGTTTAGCGGCGGTTCGTTCAGTAAGCTTGTCAAGGCGTTAAACGGCGGAGAAAAAGTTTCCGAAGAGGATATTGAGGAGCTGCAAAGCTGGCTCGATAATATGTGATTTATAGAAAAAAAGAGGAAAAAATGGATAGATTTGTTATAAGTCTCGGCGTTTGCTCTCTCATGATGACAGCCGTTTCCTTTGTTTATCTTTTGCTGTCAAAAACGCTGAAAAACGTTCAGTCCTCCAAATGGAGATATTATTCGTGGATATTGATACTTATCGGTTTTATTACACCCTATAAGCCGGATTTCGGAAGCTCGGCGGTAAACATAGATGTCAGCCAGACTAACGAAACCGCTTTATACGGCAATATCGGAGACAGATACTTCATGATAAACCGTTCGGAAATATTGCTGTATATCGTGTTCATTGTATGGCTGACAGGCGTTATTGCGGTGCTTGGCGCTGCCTTTTTAAAACAGCGTTCATTTATCCGCAGTGTAAAAAGACTTGCCGTTCCCGTCCCGTATGGCGTCAAAAAGGCGGCGGAAAGGCTCGCGATAAATATGTGCGTTACTGCGGACGTGAAGGTTATCACCGTTAAAGAAATTGCCTCTCCGATGGTGGTAGGCATGTTTAAGCCCTTGCTTATTTTGCCCGACAGAAGCTTTACCGTTAAGGAACTGCACCTTATTTTAAAGCATGAGCTTGTGCATATAAAACGTCACGATCTGCTTATAAAAGCGTTTATGGTTTTATGTGAAGCGGTTCACTGGTTCAATCCCTTTGTGCGGTTTTTTATACGCGCCGCCGAGCAGGAATGTGAGCTATACTGCGACGAGACCGTTATGAAAAACGAAAGCGCAGAGTTTAAAAAAATGTACTGCCGGTCGATTTTAAACACCGTTTCGGCGGAAAGAAAAATAAACGGACGCTTGATCCCCGCCCTGTCCTCAAATTTTTATTTCAACAAGCACGGTTTAAAGCACAGAATAAAAATGATCCTGTCCTTTAACAAAAAATACAAATTGGGTTTTTTATGTGGATTAACTGCTGCTCTGACACTTGTTACGGGTACGGCTTTTGCCTTTTCTTCCGAGCCGCCGTCCGATGACAACATTTTGTTTGATACAACAACGTTTGTCACCGCTCCCGAACTTTCAGTCACTACATCTTATGACGATACTCCCATGATCGCAACCTCTGCGCATGCTGCGGCAGAGGTTTCTCCCGCCTATTCGACTGTCACCGAAAACGCTGATGTAATTACGGGTTACGAAGCAGACGGAGACATTTATTAAAAAGCTTTTTGCTTTTGCTCAGGAATTTACCCGAATACCGTATATTCGGGTAAAAATTATAAAGCAAAAAACTACAAAAGTAGTTTATCTATGAAAGGTTAACAAAATGATAAAAGAAATTTTCATTAAATATTTCAAAAAAGAGCTTCCGCAAATCGTCACAAGGCTTTTAACGGCATGGATAACCGTATCTTTGTTTTTTATGATAACGTCACAAGAAGATTTTACAAGCCTTGACTTTTTTGTGGGAAGCAATTTTGCTGTTTTTATTCTCTGCACCGCTTCCCTTTTTCTGTCTTTGTTTTTTATTTCAAAAGAAAAGCTCATAACAATGCTGATGATAGGCTCTGCATTTATATATTGCGTTTTCGCAGCGGCAAAGTGCTCGGATTTTTACTTTCTGCTGGGCTGCTGCGCCATAACATCGGGAATGGTTTACTACTCCAAAATGTCGGATATTCATTTGACTCTTTCCAAAACTACCCTTTGGATCGGTGTGGGAGCAATAATGCTTTTATTTACCGTAATGGTCGGTATCACCTGCTCCTTAAAGTATAAAAATCACTGGACTCCCTGCTATGACTTCGGCATATTTTCTCAGATGTTTTATTATATGAAGGAGACGGGACAGGCTCTTGTCACCTGCGAACGGGAC
>JAAVIG010000007.1 GCA_014796735.1 Oscillospiraceae bacterium | reverse complement strand
AAATGTCTTATTGGTATTTATTGTTATCTCAATACCATCATCAACTACTGTAATCGTACTTCCACCAGCACTTCCATGAGCCAACCATCTATCTACGTTATAGGTGCCCCTGAGTTCTGAATATGTCTTCTGCCCTCGCTGATTGATTTTAAAATCAGCGTTGTCCAACAAGTTGAGGTTTACATGATTGTTCCAATTCTCTCTGTCCTCTGCCGAAATATGCTTTACACCATCCGAAAGGTGTGATATAATATCTTTAACAGCCTTGGCAAGCTTCCCCATTAAAACGGAAAGCCCCTCCCCAGATTTCAACTCCTTCAGCTCCCGATCCTCGGAAAATTCCACGTTGATTTTTACATCATCGAACTTTTTTTCAGCCATAAACTCACCTCACAAGCTTAAAGCGTACAGTTAAGAATAAGCGTGTCCCCGCTTTTGATACAATCCTCCAGCAAGCCGTCCACCTCGGCTTTGGTATAATAATTCGACAAGTCAACATTAACGGCGGTACCCATAAAGTCCCACTTACTGCCTGTCCAGTAATATTCCGTCAAATCGTCGTCATCTTCACCGCCGACCAAGTAAACATCGCCTTTTTCGTTGTTCTCAGCGGGCAGCTCCGATACCGAAGCGACAGTCCCCTTAATATCGAAAACGGCTCCCAGCTTTTCCAGTTCCTTCGCCACGGCGTCCTTGACGATCTGATCCACATCTATTACCGCGCCGGTGTAAGGCAGATCGGCAAACGTGTTCACGCCGTCGCCAACCTTAAGCAGAGTGGCGTTTTCCGCAAGCTCAACGCACATATACCCTTTGGGTATTGCTTGTGTGACCGCCGCCCACTGCTCGGTTGTTTTGGTATCAAGGTAAATTTTAACATTCATGGTTGTGTTTGACATTTTTTATTTCCTTTCTTTTTAATTTAATGTACACTGTATCGCCGATATATTGTCGTAATTCCGACCGACACAAATATACACATTTTTCTCATCGTCCCAACGGTAAATCGCGTTTTCGTCCGTTGCTACATACAGCTTTTCCGCATTTCCTATATTGGGAAATTCCTTATAGCTTTTAAAGCTGATTTCGCTTTTAGTACCTCCGCCTGTCGGCTTTTCAATATCGCCTTTCAGCGTATCAAAGGGTTGAATATTTCCGCCGAAACTACTCATTGCTTTTCCCCCAATCCGTTACGGTTTCTTTTACAATAAAATCATCGGGAGTGATAAAGGTATACCGTTCACCGTCCGACATTTCTATTGAGCAGTCGTATTTATAGTCGCCTGTGGTAAGCTCCGTTTCCTTTGCGTCAAGCTTAAGGATAAGCTCATCGTCCGCATAATCTTCGCGGGTAAGCACTTTTCGGATAACGGGATCGTCCCTTGCGGTACGGCGTACGGTAAAGATAACCCGGTCATTTTCGGACAGAATGTATTCCTCGCCGTTGAGCGTGGGAATGATACGAAAATAATGTGTGTTGCCTTGCTGAACGTATAAGCTCATAATCTCACCTCGCTTTCAGCAGTTCTATTTCAGCCTTTAATGCGGTATTTTCCTTTTTTAAGGCTTCAATTTCGGTTTTTATTTGGGTTATTTGCTCAAATAATTCGGATAAGTCGGGGGTTTCTGCCGACCTTGCGGAAAAGGTGGAAGCTTTGGATACGGTCTCGCCTATTATGTTGAAGCTTTTGGCATAAACATCTCCGTTTTTGGTTACATAAAAAGCATTACTTGGCGTGTTGTAGCTTCCATTTCCAATAACAAACGCATAATTTGTATCTTTGTTTGTATTATATTCTGAAAGATCACTGTAATCACCGATAATGAATACTCCTTGTATGTCCGCATTTTTTTTATTATACCTGTGTCCATTTCCTAACACATACAAACTGTTAGCTCCGAATTCACACAAAAATTCGTTTGCACTTCCGAAAAAATAACATTGACTACCCGCTATTTTGTTATTACTGCCTCCCAAAATGCAAACGTCGCTGCCAAATTTGACTTCATGTTGTTTACCGTTTATTATAAGTATATTTAACGGAGTATTTTCATTAACCTTACAGTCTTGGCAGCAAATAAAAGTCACAATATTGCCGTTTGATGTAATGCTGCACCGTTCACAAAACAGCATAGTCGCACTGCTGCATTTTTCTATAATATTATCTCTTCCTTCTAATATAAACCCTCCCGTGCCGGGAATTGAACCTCCTTGTTTTATTGTGTTGTTACTTCCGCCTGTTATATTTGCAAAAGGCGAATTGATTATAGAAGAGCTAAGCGAACCTATTATTAAAGCAAATACGCTGCTTTTAATCTTGTTGCCGTTGCCTGAATATATTGCAGCCATGTTACTGAAAGAGGTTATTGTATCGTCTTTGTCAATGGAATTGGCACTACCCGATACATGAGCAATAGACGTCTGAGGGTTAATATAATTTCCGTTGTAATCGTTGAAAATCTCTGAATTTTTGGCTTCGTTGGTAAATTTACCCACCGCGCTGCTTGCATTATTTATCGCATTCCCGCTCCCGAGCCTTTCCGCGCTTTCCTCGGAGTTTTCCGCTTTAGATATGATATGCTCCGTAAACCCGCCGTCGGCGGTAAAGCTCCATTCTATGGTCTGAGCGATCATTTGCCTGTTTTTATACTCGCCGCCCAGCTTAACGTCCAAGTTGTCCACAGCCTTGATCATATCCCCCAATTCCGTCCAGCCTCGCCCCCTTCTTGTAAATTCGCAGGAGTTGTACGAAAATCCGCCCAATTGTCCCCAAAGGTTTTCCGCAATCTCAATGCTGCCGAAGGGACAGGAGGTCTCCACCACTCCCTCGGATATTTCGCCGTCATAAGCGGTTTTTGAGTCGTCGTTTATAAAAATATTGGTGCTGCCCGTGGAAAGCACATTTTGAACATGAAGCAAAATGCCTTTGACCGTGAATTGTTCGGAATATGTAAGGGCAAAATCGATACAGTCCCCGCTGTTTACCGTTTCCTCAGTTTCAGTTATACCGATAAACACAAGCTTTCCGCTGTTATCTATAGCCGCGGACGCTCCGTGAGCGGCGGCAATAAATCCAACTATCTCCTTATAGGTGTAATATTTTTCATAGTCCGAATCGTCCCTTGACGGATCCTTAACGGGCATTTCGGAAACGGTGTAGTCAAGACACTCAAATTCGCACTCCAAGCCTTTCCTTATGCACACATATTCAAGCATTTCCTGTAAGGTACAAGGAAATTTCAGCTCCGCGTTTCCTGCCTTAGCAAAGGTGCAGCGGGAATTAAAGCCGCTTGAACCTAATTTGTCATAACCGACTATTTCTACCTGCGCCGTTTTATAACTCGGGTTAGAGGCGTGTCCGTAGAAATGTCCGAATTGCACATATTCGGAGGCGTTTTCGTCGTCAAGCCCGAACCGCACAAAAACGTCCATGGTGATCTCGCCCGAATAGGGCAGCTTCATGAGCGCAAGCAGCCTTAGTCTCGAAGCAACTACCCCGCCTATATTAAAACCGCTTTCCCCCAAGCTTCGGTAAATATCAAGCTCGATAACATCATCGTTGGTAAGCACGGTGTTGCCTATGACGACCTTGACCGCAATTTCTCTGGCGTCGCTGTCGGCCATTTCCCTGTATTTTTCGGGTACCTCTAACATCAGCCCACCTCCTTAAGCGCAATTTCCATACCCGCGCAGTGATCAACACCGCCTTGGGAGAATATATACGGGTTTGGTATCTCTCCCTCCAAGCTCATGCTGTAATCGCTTTTCGGGTCGGCTTCCGTTTCCGCCGTTTTTGTATTGATCTCGATTTTCACGTTAACAGGCAGCTTTTTCAAGCTTTCAGATATTTTCAGCCAACGGGAATAGGGTATAACACCCACTGTAAATTTTAAGGCTGTTTTAAATCCGCCCATGCGGTCTACCTGCCGCCGTCCCGAAAGAGTTATCGCTTCGCTTTCGGAAAGACAACCCTCGTTAAACTGCACATTGAAAATAACGTCGGAAATATTTTCGTCCTCGATTATAACCTTCATGACCGCTCCTTCCTAAAATACCTTTTTGCCTGTGGTTTTTTCGATTTGTGCAACGCCTTTTATTACAGCTCTCGCTAAAGGCACGTTGTCACAATTTAAAATTGAAGTTACAACGCACTGTATTTCGGAATTGGACTGTTCAAGCCCTTTTATAGCCTTAACAACGTCACTCAGGGAAGCGTCGGTGCTGCTGCTTGAGGACTGAACCGCTGCCGCGGCATTGGAGGTAAGTCCCGAAATAAGCTTTCCCGATTTGCTGTCGCCCACAAGGCTTGCCGCAACGCCGCCGGCTATGAGCTTCTGATTTGCTTTCGCCGCGTCGTCCCACATGGTGGGAATGTAGCTTGTGATATTTATTGTTTGTCCGCTCGATCCGCTTGACCTTGAGGAAAAATTATTGCTTGAACCCGATGAGCTGCCGGAGGTTGAGGTGCTTTTTGAATCGGCATTAAAGGTGTTGTTTGTCCTTTCCTTGATTTTGGCGAAATCGGCTTGGAATTGCTCCGAGGACTGTTTTTCGCCCCAACCGTCCAGATCGGTCATCGCGTCCTTATATTGGTTTACAATATCCATTATCGCTTCCTGAGCGTCGCCCTTAAGATATTGAAAATTTTCGCTCCAGCCGTTTTCCTCTGTCCACCAAGCCGAAACGCCGCCCGCTAAATAACTGTCAAAAGCTTCTTGAATAGCCTGTTTGCGGGATATATAGTCCTTGTAGTTTTTAAGGTCGATTTTGTAATTTTCCATAAAATAATCCGCGATAATATCGCTGCCGTCAAGAGCGGAATTTACAAAATCCTCGGCATAGCCCGATTTTACAAGCAGATATTTGTAATAGTTCCGCTGATCCTCGTCGTAAGCGTCGGACATTTCCTTTAAAAGCTCCTGTTCGTCAATAAGCCCCGCAAGGTATTTGTCGATCTGATCTTGCAGCTGAGGGTAGGCGGAAGCGATATTTTTTAGGGTAGTTACCGATAAGGCACCTGTACTGTTGGCTTCCTCGGTGGCGGCGGTTAATATATCGTATTTGGATTTTGTTTGCTCGAGGGCGGATTGGACGTCGGTAAATTTGTTTTTGATTTGATTTGTTACGTTTTCGGCTGTATCTATGATTTTTTCGCCGTCATCTTCTGCTTTTTTTACGAAGTCGGTACCGCTTTCACTGATAAGGGAATACATATTCTCGCTATCGGAAACTATTTTATTATTTATTTCTTCCGCTCTTTTCTGTGTATCGGCAATCCGCCTGTCCAATTCGGTTACCGATTCGTCGGTAGATAATCCGAATATCGGGGCTGTCAAATCATATGCCCAATCCTTTGCCCAATCAAACACTCCTAATGTATTATTTGTCCAACTCGCCTTATCTTGGTCAAGCTGCCGCATTGCATCGCTGCGTTGTTGTTCTAAGTCGTCCAACAGGCTCAATGTTTCCGTTAATTGTGTTTTATGCGCTTCAAGCGTTGCGGCAGCTAACTGTTGAGCGGAATAATTTTTTAATGCGATTGTTAGATCGTTATATTTCCCCGTCAAGCTATCCACAACGGAAACGCTGTTACCGAATACGCCTTGAAGTTCCTCTGCCAAAGCTTTTAGCTCGGCTTCTTCACCTGCCGTAAGCTTTGCCGCTGTTCTTAATTCGTCATAGCGTTTTACCTTATTATTTAGAGCTGCCATTTCATTTTCGGCATTTCTGATCGTATTTTCAGAAGCATTGTTAATTTCGTTTATTGCCGAGGTATATTCTTCGGCGGCTTTTGAAGCCTGTCTGAGGTTATCTGCTAAAGATACTACCACGGTTATTGTCGCCGCAATTGCAGCGGCCGCAAGTCCGATAGGATTTGCACTGACAGCAAGATTAAAAGCTTTTTGTGCTATTGTAGCAGTTCCCAAAGCATTTTTATAAGTGTTTATAAGACTTGAAATAGCCAAACCTATTGCGGCGGCACTATTCTTGAACGTCCCGAAACATGGAAATGGAAAATAAAGCACGGGATCATTCCCGAGGATCAGCAGATACGTGATATATTCGGAACGCTTGTTGACGGTGATTACAATGTATCCGATTACGGCGGCAGCGAAAAACGTTACAAGGGCATGAGCCGGATCGACGTATGGAATGAGAGCATAAAAGAAACTACCTTCCGAAAAGCCGCCGAGGACGATCTGTCCCTGCTGCTTGCCCGCACTACCCGTTATCAGAAGGTCAACAAAAACGGTGTTGCAATCAATTTTGCGGGGGAACATCTACGTTATTACTGCACCGAATCAGGGCGGGAGACATGGCGGTATATCGGCAAGCAGGTCTATGTACGCTATGATCCCTCAAACCTTATGGAAGTAAGGCTTTACGATAAGGAAACCGACAAGTACATTGATACATGGCAGCTTGATATGGATATGCAGCTCCCATACATTACAGACGATAAAGACGCGATCGCGGGAGCAGAGAAAAGAATCCGCTCCGCTTCAAGAAGCATTCACGAATATGCAAAGGGGCTTACCGCAAGCGTCACAAAAGAACAAGCGATCGATTTTCTGCAAATGTCAATTATTCGCGCGGAAAGAGGTATGGGGGAATTTCATATTGAACAGCCGAAAAAATTCAAGCCTGTTATCTCCGATAAAGAAATTCTCGCTAATCCCGATCTTGCCAATATTGAAAGCATTAACTTTACAATCGACTTAGAAAAGCTAAACAGAAACGCCGAAAAGCGGCGCAGAAATAAAGGATGGTGAAAATGGAACTTACAAGCACACAAAAAAGAGCCTTAGAAATGTTCGACCAGCTTGCCCGAAGCGAAGGCTCGGCAAATAAGGCAGCGGCAAAAATAGGCATAAGCAGTGCCGCTATTTCCTCCATAAAAAACGGTACATACGCGGGAAACGTAGAAAATCAGTTGGATAAGCTGATAGCCTACTTTAACACCAAAGCCGCCGCTGCCGACGTTTATCAGGAGCAGGAATACGTCCCCACCTCTATTTCAGCCGCAGCCTTTGAAACAATAAGAACCTGTAAGATAAAAGGCGGTTTCAGCTTGATTACAGGTCATGCGGGTATCGGAAAAACCAAAGCGGTACAGGAATTTCACCGCCAAAACCCCATTGACAGTATTGTCGTTACCGTTAATCCCTGCTGCAAGTCCACCAAATCCCTGCTTAAGCTGATAGCTTTGCAGCTGGGTGCGCAATTGGCGGCAAGCACCGATGATCTGTGGTTTAATGTATGCGCCAAGCTTCATGACGGAATGGTCATTATCATAGACGAAGGGCAGCTTCTCACCTACCACGGACTTGAAACGGTACGCTCCTTCAGCGACTATTTTGCGGACAGAGGTCAGACCTTGGGAGTGGCGATCGTCGGCAACAATGGGATCAGGGAGCGTATTGAGGGCAAGACAAAGGACAGCTACCGACAGATCAACAATCGTACATGGCAGCGTCGGTATTTTGAAACCAAAGATGTACAGTATCACGACATTGAGCAGCTTTTCCCGATTTTAACGGCAGAGGATAAGACAAAAGAGCTTGCTTTTCTGCACAAAGTAGCCCAGAGCGCGGAGGGAATAAGGGGCGCGGTAAGGCTTTTCGGTAACGCCTATGACGCGGAAGCATACGACCTCGAGGGGCTTGCTAATATGGCTAAATTTATAAATGCCGCTTTTGCGGAGATAATACAAACGCTGTCAATGTTATGGGAATAGACGTTTGTCCGTCCTGCGCCCGGCGTTTGGCAAAGGAGGCGGTCAACGGTGCTTAATAACACGGAATATTCCGAAAAGGTAAAGGAACTGTCGGAAATAAACGCGCAGCTTACCGCTCTTAAAGCAAAAAAATCCGAGCTTGAAGCGTGGTTTTTAACAGCGGGAAACGAAGCCTTAAAGGACAGCAAAAGCAAGTCAATTTCTTACCAAAGCGAAAACGGAAGCAGCGTAACTTATACCCAAGCGCAAAAGCTCACTCTTGAAGCTCCCGCTTTTCTTAAGAAGCTGTTGGGTGACGTATTCCCCGACTTTATCGAGGAAAAGAACGAGCCGACCTATAAGGTAAAGTCCGCCGCGGTGGAACGTATGCTGATCGGACTGTATACGGGAAATTACACTAAAACAGCACCCGCCGATGTTATCAGGCAATTGCCCTGTTCCTCTGAGCAAAAAGCGGCACTTTCAAAAAAGCTTAAGGGCGCAAGCTTTGAAACCGATGTTAAACATCTTAAGGAAATCGGCGGATTTAATGAACAGGACGCTTCGGACTACGCTTATTTATTCGCCGAGGCTGTTGTATACGACACCTTTATTCGGCTCATGAAGCTTACGGGGAACGACGAAAACGCAGACGAATACATAGACGGTATATCGGTTGCTGTTTCCGTTGATGACACTACCAAAATCACAATAAAATAGGAAGGGGCGGAAAAATGGCAGCAGCTACCAAAAAACAGATACAGCTTATATATGTTATCGCCGCCAAATGCGGGCTTGTGGAGCACGGAAACAAGCAGGACAATTTACACTGCCTTGTATATCAGCTTACCGAAAAAGAATCGATCTCGGAGCTTACCGAGGAACAGGCGGCTGCTGTCATAAGCCGCCTTAAGGACGAAGAGACCGCCGCAGATGAAANNGTCAAGGCGTTTANAAGCGAAGCTCAGATCANAAAAATTTTCGGCATGATGTATGAGCTGGCGGCTTTGTCTCCCTCCGATGCAAAGGTTAAAGACAGGCTTTGCGGTATTATTCACAAGGAGCTGGGGATCAAGGTAAATCCTCGGACGGATATTTTCAAAGGTTTCTCCGAACGGCAGGGCGCAGCGTTGATTGAAGCGTTAAAACGGTACATACGGCAAGTGAAAAAGAAAGGAAAGGCTAATGGATATAAGCAAGCTTAAGGATAAGGATCGGGAGATCGCGGAGCTGATCGGCGTTGAAAATTATACGCGGTTGATANACAAATACGGCGGAACAAANATCTATATACCTTCTCAATCNACAACTAANNGCAGCGAGCTTTCCGAAGAGCTGAAACAGCAGTATAACGGGGATAACGCCGCGGAGCTTGGCAAAAAATATAACCTTTCGGCACGGACTGTAATACGAATGATAACTAAAAAGCCTACGTGAAAGCGTAGGTTTTTTTCATTTATATAATTTTAATCATTTTAAAAATTAGTATTTTAAATAGCTAATTTTAAGTATTTATAATAAAATTTAGAATAGAGTTGCAAAATGCTTTTTTGTGCATGGTGTACAAAAAAGCGGTGGATAAAAACATATCTGAAAGACGATAAAGTGAGTGAAAATAAAAACAAATCTTGTTATCTTGTGTAAACAAGTAAAATTCTGTATATACTTTTCAACAGCGTATTTACAGCATTATAAATTTACGACCAACTGGTTGGTTGCAAAACGTCATTTTGTTGGTTGAGTTGGTTGCATTTTTTTCGATTTATCTTTACTTTTTCCTTGTAACTGTTTTAATGGCTAAAACGTTCTTATATGTTTGTAGAGCGAGTTTAAACAATCTCCTAACTTATTAAAATGGTTCTTAAACGATAATTTTAAAAAATTTTAATGAAGCCTCAAAAAACAAAAAAGAGGGCAAAATGCCCTCAAAATTTTTGACAGCTTCGGTTACAAACGAAATTCGCTATAACCGTTTTGAAAACGCGTAAATCCGCTTGCGGTAAGCGTTTTCTTAGCCGTTAACCTCGTTTTTTCTGTTTTTTTCGGATTTTCCCGTTTTCGGGTTTTGCGTGTCAAATAACAATTACGTAAACGTGAAGAGCGGGTTACTCCTCATAAAACATTCGTATCTTGGTGTCCTCAAAGCTTACGGGCGCTTTTCCCTCATCAATAAGCTCGATCATAACCTTAACGATAGCGGGATCAAACTGTGTTCCCGCACAG
>JAAVIG010000006.1 GCA_014796735.1 Oscillospiraceae bacterium | reverse complement strand
TACTAATATCCATTTAAACACAATATAAAATCAAAGTTTAAATGGATATTACACCCAAAGCACTATTATCCAATTAAAACCATTTTTTCAAGTTTTTAATTGGATAATAGTATAAACACACGAAAAACACCAGTGAGATCATGGTCTCACTGGTGTTTATTCTTACCTATCCATTATGCCAAATATTTTTGAGTATGCTCTGTCTGAACAAATTGAAGCAAGCCGTTTTCCTGCTTCTCTATCTCCAAAACCACAGGCATAGGTGTTTCGTCGCGCAAACCCATTTTGCCCTTTTCTGGGTCAAAGTATTGCAGCACGACCACATCACGCCCACAGCCTCTGACTGTACCCCAACTTTGAGCTAAATGCAGGGCTTTCTCAAAGCTGAAGCCATTGTCGTCACAAAATTTTTTGATTTCATCTGACCATTCATCAAACATTTTACACATAATATCATTCCTTTCCAAATGTAAGGTACTGCCCTTTTGAGTTATAAATCGCACTTTGTTTCTGCTCAAAACAGCGTAAAACCAATTTATCACCCGTTGAGGCATATAAGCAAAATTCATCATTGCCCGGATGCGTATGCCCGCTCCATTTAAACCCGTCTGCCGCAAGCGCAGAAGCAGTTTCAATACCGATATTGACCATATACTTATTTCCTCGTATAATCAAACGCTCGTTTCCTTTGGTAAACAGAGCAAACTCATCACCCGTCTTAGCCGTAAGTGTCGCCAGATCCGTCATATTGACATCACTTTTTGGCACGATAATTCTACTGTCGTATTCGGGAAGTAGTTCCAGTATTTTGTTCTGTCTACCGTTCAGCTCAACGTCAAAATGCAGAATAGCGTTTGGATTTCCTTTTCCGCTGTGCTTTTGCTCAATTGGATTTTCAATAGCGTTGATCGTCATGTTTTCACTTCCTGTTTTCATTATACTACACTCTTCCCAAAAAGTCAACATGAAACCAATCAACAACATCACTTCCCAAAAAAACAACCCCCGACGAATCGGAGGTTGTTTTATTAGGTAATGTTAGAAACTGTTTAGCCTTAATTAAGATACAGAGATCTCAACTTCAAATGTGTAAGTGGTGGTCATACCATACTGAGTAAGCTCAACCACAATAGTAGCTTTACCACCATTGGTTGCATTGAATACAACATCACTAGTACCATCTAAGGTAGCATCACCGGTAACAGTAACCTTAGTAGAAGCACCTGCAGGAGCTGTAACAGTTACACTGTCAGTACGTGCAGCAATATTAGCACCAGTAGCAAGAGATATAGCACCCTTTGTATAAGAGGTTGTATCAGCAAAATCAATGCCGGTAACCTTACCAAATGTAATATCAGAAGCCAAAGGAGCAGCAGGGGCAGTATTAGCAACTGCGTCGATTACGAAAGTGAAAGGAGTTGCGAACTCATCGGTAACTGCTGTCCAAGCCTTTGTGGGGTTAGTGGAAGCCTGACCGCTTACTCTTACCTGACCCTTGTCGCCTGCATTCAAGTAAAGAATGCTCTTGGAAGCTTCCTTAGCAGCCAAAGCCATCATACCGGTTGTGCTCATAACGCCGGTCTTGGAGTCCTTAACGCCTGCGGTTGCCTTAGAATCAAATGTAGTAGCCCAAGTGCCGTCGTCCTGTTTGCCTTCAACATAAATGAAGAGAGTGTTGCTCTTATCAGCGTCAATATCCTTAACAGGAGCAGTAGCTACCTTGATGTCCTTGCTGGCTACGTATGCGCTTACAGCATATGAAGTAGTGCCGGCAGCCTTGTCAGTGGTTGCCTTAACGGTAAGAACATGACCGTTTGCGTCAACATAGGTCTTGCCATCATTAGCAAGATAGATGGGATTAGCAGCCAAGCTGAAGTCAGTGCCGTCTACCATTCCGCTAACATTTGTAAGAGCGGTGGTAGTAGCATAAGCATCAGAAGCGAGTTTCTGCTTTGTAGCGAGCGAACCCTTAACATCTACTCTGATCGCACAAGCGGACAGGTTCTCAACTTCCATTTCGGGGCTGAGAATGGTGTCAAAAGATGTAACTCCGCCGCCGATGTCAACTTCCATTCTGTAAGGGTTAACCAATACAGCGGTAGAAGCCGGCAATGTAACCTTAAGAGTGGGCTTCTGAAGTGTGGCGTCTACGTCCAGTGCGTACGTTGCCAAAGCGTCAGCGTCCTGAGTTTCCAATGCGGCAGAAGTTGCGGGCATTGTCTCGGTATCAGCAGCAAAAGCAGGTACCGCCATCGACATAGTGCAGCTTAACGCTAACAAAGCTGCTATGATCTTTCTGCGTTTCATAGTGAAAATCCTCCATGTTAAAAATTTTAATGTATCCTGTTAATTATCCGTTTACAACAAGTGTGATTCCCAAATTCGTCTGCGAATGAATCGTCGAATGGTCATCTTCCACCTGTGTAAGGACAAGAACAGCCTCGTATGTGCCCGGATCCAAATCTATTTCCGAAGTAAAGTTATCGATACCCGATCCGGGAGGTATCAAGCCTGTCAATAAGATCTGATCGCTGAAAGTGCTGTCCAAATACATATTAAAGTATGCATCGTATGTATTTTCGACAGAGTTTCCGAGATAGCACAGAAATTTTTTTCCGTCAGAGCTTTCCGCACGGTTGTTAAAATCTACGGTTATGTACCCCTCCTTGGTCTTTTGAACCGCCTCGTCAAAGGCCTTCTGCAAATCCTCCTGATTGAGTGCGATCACACCTTGTTCATACTGTATCTGACCGCCTATAAGATTTTTTTCCACGGGATCAACCGGTGCTTCATCTTTTCCCAACAGTAGGAATATTACAGCTGCAAGACCCGAGATTATAACAACAGCCACAAGTATAATTACTACGATAAGCTTATTGTTTTTATTTGCCGCCTGTTCAGACATATTACCTTTTCTCCTTTTACCTTTTCGATTTATTTAAAGGTCAAAGCCGAAGATGTTCTTGAATTATTCTCTCATTCGTTTACAACCAACTTAAGTGCCAGAAAGAGCTGCCCTCCGTGAATTGTCATACGGTCTTCCTCGACCTGAGTTATCACAAGCATTCCCTCATAGCTTCCGGGATCGAGCTTGATCTCCGAATGAAAATGATCCAATCCCGAGCCGGGAGGGATAAGTCCGGTTAAAAGGACCTGTTCTCGCGCCGTGTTGTCGGTATATATATTGATATACATATCGTAATCATTTTCCGAACCGTTTACAATATAGCACTCGAAGTTTTCACCGTCACTGCTGACTGCGGTATTCTTATGGGTCAGCGATATGTAACCCTCTTCCGTTTTCTCAAGCAGCTTTTCGGCTTCCTTCTGAAGCTCGTCGGAATCCAACACTATTGCCGCGTTGTCATATTTTAGCTTTCCGTCGGTCATATTGTCCCGAATGGGATCGTAAGGTAAATCGTTCTTTCCCTTAAGATACAGTGCGAACAAGATAGCTGATACGATCAATATGCAGAACCCCAAAGCTGTGATTACAATTACCGAATATTTTTTCTTTTTTTTATTATCGGTTTTGGGGGACATATTTCCTACCCTCGCAAATCTCGGTGATCATAAGAACGTGCCGGTAAGAACACAGCGTTTTGTCGACTGTCATTTTAGTTTATGATACCACAATTTTCCAATTTGTTCAATTGACGGATTACACAATAAAAGGAAATCAAGTAAGTTTACTTTTAACAACTTTTTTATGTAACCGACAACCTCTTTCATGCTCGGAAAACCGCCGCAATCAACACCGTTTTGCCTTACAATATTATTATCGGCAGACTTTGGAAAAACTTTAGCTTTTTTTGAAAAATTTTTCAAAATTTTTTTCATTTTTTGTATATGGCAGATACGAGCATATCTGTGCGGTATAATACTAATCCCTTTTAAAACTGTGGGATTACGTCAGTTTAAAAATGGATTGGTATAACAAGCGCAGTGTGAAGCGTTGAAAACGGCGCCGCCCCGTTTCCTGACATAATGTCGAGACATAGGGCGGCAGCTGTTATTTATTCGTTTATTTCTTCCAATTGACCGTAGATATAGATACTTTCGCCTGTCTTGTTATCCACATAAACAGCCGATGCATGCTCCGGATTCATATCCCCGGTCATGTCTTCGTTTTCATCTGTATCCGTATCCTTATCCGAGTTTTCGTCGGCGTCTTCGTTCTTGTCCTCGCTGTTATTTTCGTTTTCGTCCTCGTTTTCGTCCTCGTCGCCGCCTTCGTTCTCGCCGTCGCTTTCGTCCTTTTCTTTATCCTTTTCCTCGTTGCTGTCCTTATCTTCCTCCTCGGTCTCAACCTTTTCAGCCTTAAAGGAAAGGGCAATTCTTATATCAACGTCGGAAATAACATCGCTCCAGCTCCGTTCGGGATTTATCGCGGTATCTCCTTTTATTTTCAGATACCCCGTTCCGCCCTCCTTATCAAGATACAAAAGCTGCTTGGTGGAGTTATGTGTTCCCAATAAGAGCTGCTCCGCGGAGTCCTCGAAGCCGTTGGAGTTATAAAAGCCGCTGCTGTATGTGGATTCGATCCAAAGAAGTATTTTGTTTTCGCTCTCCGACTCGCTGATAGGCTCGCTTGCAAATACCACATCGTCATTCGGCATGTAAGGATCGGACAAACGTGTAGCCGAAACCGAGCCGATAACGCTTACAACAACATCGTCTTTCCCGTTGTTGATTATTGTCATTTCATTGGAAATTATTTTATCGCCGATTTCCTCAGCGTAGCCGTTCTCCGACGTGTTAAGCTTCATTCCGTAAGGGTTGATTATAACCGAAGCGGAAGTGGGCCAAGTCATACTGATCGCGTCGTCGTTTTCCGCCTCCGCGTCAAATACGGGAACAACGTCCTCCTCGTCGGGGAGCTTACCGCCGGCGGCGTCAATATATACTCCGTTGATCATGGTGCCGCTGCTTGCGGTATTGTTTACAAGCTTAAGAGTGCCGTCGGTAACGGTAACGGAAGCTGTTTCGCCGCTGTAAAGATCGCAGCTGATGCCGTCCGCGTTGACCTCGCCGCCGTTTATCACTATTCTGCCGTAGTTTTCAATTCCGTAGTCGCCGCTTGCTTCAAGCTTTCCGCCCTTAACATTAAGCTGAGAATCGTCCTGCACCGAAACGCCCACATTTTCTCCCGCTGCTTTTACCTCGCCGTCGGTTACGGTCAGCTTGCTTTCGAAAATGTTGATACCGTACTTCTTGCCGTTAAATTCGGATCTTCCTCCGCCGATCTCGACAAAAGCGTCCTTGAACATGCTCAGAAGTCCGTATTCGCTGCCGACGGCGGTAACATCGCCCGTTATCTTAAGGCTGCCCGAGTTTATAATGCCGCAGTCGCCCTCCGCGCTTAAGACGCCGTTTATCTCCATTGCGCCCGCGTTGTAGATTCCGCCCGGGAACACGCCGCTTTGTGTCCGGCTGTTCTCCCGCGCGATAATAACGGCTCTTTCTCCTATTATAATAGTACCGTAATTTTCAACCGCCGACGAACCGTTTGCGCCGTCGCTCATGGTGCTGTTTGTTACGTTAAATACTCCGTTTACAATGTCGAGAATTCCGCTGTTGTAAATGCCGCGTCCGCTTCCCGCTGTCAGGCTGTTGGCTCTTATACCGTAAAGCTTGACCTCGGCGCCCTCATTGATAGTCAGAACGCCGTCCTCCGCCGTGAGTCTTACTCCGTCAAATATAATGTCATGCGTTCCGCTTTCAACGGTTATTTTTGCGTTTATATCCTCTGTTTCCGAAGTCTGCGTTATTACGCAAGCGCCCGTCAGCGGGATCAGGCTGTCGGAATCGCCTTGATAATATCCGTCTTCGGTAAATCTCAGCGAGCCGTTTTCAATGCCGATATACGTGGGCTCCTCGGAGGGCTCTTCCGGTTCGGTAACGGCAGGTTCTTCCGTTGTAATATCACCGGATTCTTCCGTTGTAACAGCAGGCTCTTCCGTAGTATCCTCGACAGGCTCTTCCGTCTCATCAGCGGGTTCTTCGGGCTGCTCCGAGGTTTCCGTCACCGTCTCCTCGGGCGGTTCAGCGGCAATATCCTCGGAGGAAGTCTCCTCTGTTTCCTCAGTCGGTATCTTTACCGTAATTACGATCGAATACTCGTCACTGCACCTGTATTCATACGTAATATCTCCGCCGATATTGGTAAGAACACCCATCAGATCGTCATAATCGGCATTGACAACATTGGAGACCCGTGTAATATCCAAGCCCTCAATATCGCCGAGATTGATCTCCCCGATCTCCATGACCTCCGTATCAATCTCAAATCCGCAGTCCTCCGCTTCAAACTCCACAATGGCGGTATTCTCGGAGAGATCGATAAAGCTTATTCCCGTGCCGCTGCATATAAGCTTTGTCAAAACCTTGTTTTCGCTTACGTCAATGAATGTAAGAGTCGGATTGTAGCCGCACTCCAAAATGCTCAGATTCGTCAGGAACTCGATACCGTCAAGCGACGAAACGCCGCTGCCGCTGAGGAAGATATTTAACGCTTCCCTGACCTCCCGCTCCGACAAATATTCGTCGCCGTCAAGGTCAAAGCTTGTTTGCACATAATTTCTGAATATCTCATCGGGGAAATTAACGATATTTATCGCTATGCGGTGAGTAGGTCTCCATACGTAATAAAGTCCGTCCTCGTCGCAGTCCTCAATGCTGAGTCCGTAGGTATACATACCGCCGTCGGGCAGCTCAAAGGTGATGCCTTCCTCGGGGAATGTGTCATAGATCTCACAGTCAAGCTGAATACCGTCGGGGCTTAAAACAAGCGCATATGTGTTGAGCGTAAGGTGTTCAAGCTTCATGGAGCCGCCCGAAACGGTAAAGGAGCCGTTTTCGCCGCTGTAAATATCGTAAACATCGCCGCCTACGGTGATTATACCGCCGCTTATGAGAATTTTGCCGTAATTTTCGATACCGTAGTCGCAGGCGGTATGGATAGCGCCTCCGCTTATAGTCATTTCGGCTTCCTCATGAACGCAAATACCCACTCTGTTACCCGAGGTCTTGATATTTCCTCCGGATAAATTTAATATACCTTTATATACATCGATACCGTAGCTTCCGCCCGCCATAACGACGTCGCCGCCGCTTATTTCGATGAAGCTGTCCTCGATAATGCTTATAATTCCGAAATGGTCGCCCTTTGCCGTAAGATTTCCGTCTTCGACGGTGATCTGTCCGTAATTAACGATACCGCTTTCGCCGTAAACGATTATAACGCCGCCGTATATCTCGGTAACGCCGTAGTTGGTGATACCGCCCACAAGAGCGTCGCCCGTAACAACGGTCTCTTCCTCGGCGATATGCTCAGCCGAAGCGTACAAAACCGCTCCCTTGTTCACGATCAGCTTTCCGAGGTTCTTAACAGCCGCCGAGTTGTTGATACCGTTCTTTTCCGTGAAGTCAAAAACGGAAAACTCGCCGCCCTCGATGCTCAAAACGCCGCCGTTATAAATTCCGCAGCCTGTCTCTCCCGTCAGCGTATTTACGCCGAGACCGTCAATAATGGCGGTAGCTTGTTCCCCTACCTTGAACACCTCGCTGTCGGAGTAAAGGTTTACATTGTCGAAAATTATGTAATGCGCGCCGCTTTCGACGGTTATTGTGCTGTTAACGGGAACGGTGGGATCGGACTGTTTGATAAGGTATTTGCCCGTCCAGGGAACAAACTCCTCGCTTCCCTGAACAAAGCCCTCTTCCGTAATGACCGCCGAGCCGTTATCCATTAAAATGAGCTGCGCGTCGTAAAGATCGATCTCCGACTCCATGTCCTCGCCCGTAGGCGAAAGAGTAAAGGAAACGGTGAATCTGTCGCTGCACTCATACTTGAATTTTACGTCACCCGATATGTTGGTAAGTCTGCCCGACAAGGGGTCGAAATCGGTGTTTTCCACCTCCGAAACCTTGCTCATATCGATGCCGTCTATCCTGTACATGTTGAACTGCACGGCGTCCAAGGGGATGCCGTATACGCAGCCCGAAGCGTCGAACGCGGTCAGCTCGGGATTTCCGCTGAGATCGAGATAAGCCAGCCTTGTATTATTGCAGTACAAGACAGTCAAAGCAGAGTTGGCGCTTAAATCGAGCCTTGAAATACGGGTGTCGCTGCAAATAAGGCAGGTAAGCTCAAGGTTATTGCTTACGTCAAGCTTGGTTATTCCCGTATTGGAGCAGTCCAAGATCGCCAAAGCGGTGTTTTCGCCGATATTGATTTCTGTAAGAAGCTCGTTATATGCACAATACAGGTCGCTTAATCTGTAGAAATACTCTATTCCCTCTACAGAAGCAACGCCGCCGTCCGCGCCGTAGCCGCCGCTTATATCGATAAACAAAACCGCCTCGAGCTCCTCCTCGGAAAGGCAGCCGTCCCCGTCCGCGTCAAAATTCTCGCTTACATAAGCTCTGAATATATCATCGGGGAATGTGACGGTATCGATATAAACCGTGTTATTGCCGTCATTATCGTCCGAATCGCTTTCATCGGTATTTTCGTCGCCGTCATTATCGTCCGAGCCGGTTTCGTCGGTATTTTCAGCACCGTCGTTATCGTCCGCGTCGTTTTCGTCGGTGTTTTCGTCGCCGTCGCTATCGTCCGAGCCGTTTTCGTCGGTATTTTCGTCGCCGTCACTATCGTCCGAGCCGGTTTCGTCGGTATTTTCATCGCCGTCACTATCGTCCGAGCCGTTTTCGTCGGTAGTTTCGTCGCCGTCATTATCGCCCGAGCCGGTTTCGCCGTTGTCTTCGCCGCCGTCGTTATCGTCCGAACCGTCTTCGCCCACATCTTCGCCGCCTTCATTGCTATCCCCGTCCTCTTCGGACTCGTCAGCGGGATTAGTGTCCGAATCCGAGACGTCACCGGATATTTCGGCAGCACTTACAAAACCGCCCTCTGCGCTCGGCAGCGCAAAAGCCGCAATACTTAAGCTTATCAAAACGGCAGCAAGAGTTCTTAAAGCCCTTAGTCTCTCTCCGCTCCGCACCGATCTAAAAATTCCCTTCATGCAAAGCTCACCTCCAAAGATGAATACATGCTCATATATCTATCGGCCAAGCCGACCTGTTTTATCACTGCGTATTGCCGTAAAATATCTGGGAAACGGCAATAAAAAACATTAGTATTTTCCAATTATTAAGTATATCATAACATCAACTTTTTTTCAAGTATTTTCCCGAAAATTTTGCCGTAAACATTTTCGGAAAAAAGCTAAAGTTTTCCTTATTTCTGCCGATATAATAGATGTAAGTATATTGTTTTTTGTTCGGTTCACAGCGTCTCGAATATTCGAGGAAAGGAGGAAATTATTATGATGCATTTAACAGGTATAACCTCCAATGCCCAGTCTGCAAGACACATGACGGGACTTGCCAAAAGCGGAAGCTCCAAAACAAGCTCGAATGTGTTCACATTCAACAGCCAAAACAAGGGCGAGGAAGAGGATAACGCCGTAACAAGGCTTCAAAGTCAAATAAACACCCTCAGAGAACGCGTACAAAGCATAGCCGAAAACGACAGCTTGGACGCGAAGACCAAGGGAGAGCTTACCCAAAGCGTAAGAGAGCAAATGGCGGAGCTTACTCAGCAGCTCAACCAACGCCGTATAGAGCTGCGCCAGCAGGAGCTTGAAGAGGAAAAAGAGGAACAGTCGGCAGCTAAAGTCCCCGACAGTGAGGAAACTTCAAAAAACACCGGCAGAGCCAAGTACGACACCTTTACAAAGGACGACGGTCTCACCGGCGTAAGCAACGCCATGCTTTCCGCCGCAAACTCCGTTAAGCTGTCCGAGATACAGCAGGGCGCCGCAGCCCGAAAGGAAAACCAAGCGGGACTTCTCGAAAAGCAGGCGGAGCAGGACACAAAGCTTGTGAGCAGGACTGTCATCGCAGGCATAACGGCAAAGGACAAAAATAACGCTCCCGCCGACAGTGCCGATATA
This sequence comes from Oscillospiraceae bacterium, assembly GCA_014796735.1. Classification (GTDB taxonomy): domain Bacteria; phylum Bacillota; class Clostridia; order Oscillospirales; family Ruminococcaceae; genus Ruminiclostridium_E. The sequence continues at coordinate 11,924 of JAAVIG010000006.1, read as the reverse complement.
GAGGAAACCGCAAACGCGGAGGACGAGATCGTATTCACCAAGTCCAAGGATGAAGCAAATATACAGGACGTTACCAAGGATTTGAACGATGAAGCCGCCGAAAATATCAGAAGCCGTTTCCCTAAAAATGAAAAGATATACACCCTCGATTTTGAAAAAATATGGGAGGTAAACCGCGGCGCTGCCGTAGAAGCAAAGGAAGAGGAAGCCGCAAAGCTCAGATCGGATATCCGCGGAATAGAAAAGGATCAGGCGGAGAACTTGGGTGACGCGAACCGTTCTATCAACGGCACAGACGAGCCCGAAGATGAAAGCGCCGCCGACCCCGCTTATCAGAGAGCGGAAGCTCATGTTGTTAAGGGTATATATAGCAATACCGTCAGCGGAAAAGTCGCGGCGGCAAGATTAAACCGCGTAGATGACAGTACTCTTGACGCGTACGCGTGATGAAAATCAAAGCATGGTTTTAATAATCAACGGGACGCTGTGAAGCGAACAAAAAGCGCTGTAAAAAGCAAAAAGCAAAAAAAAGCAAAAAGAAAAAATGAAAGCGGCGAAGCCGCAAATGTCTTTTTCGCTTCCTTTTTGCACTGCAAAAAGGAAGTGGGGGTGAAGCGGAGCTTTAGCTCCGCGAGGGGGCAAAGCCCCCTATAGTGAATAATTACAACCAACAAAGAAGCAGGCGAAGCCGCCGCTTCAAGAGCAGTAAAAAACTCAATCAAAATACCCGTCAAAACCAAGGTAAAATAAGGTTTTGACGGGTATTTTTGTTATCTGTAAAATGCAAACGTCCGAAGCAGCGGCTTCGCCTGCTTCTTTGTGCGTTGTAATTATCCACTTCGTGGGGCTTTGCCCCACACCCCACTTCCTTTTTGCAGTGCAAAAAGGAAGCGAAAAAGACATTTGCGGCTTCGCCGCTTTCATTTTTTGTTTTTTATTTATCAGGAAATACCCAATATTCCGCCGTTCTTACTGCAAACCACGGTAAATCCCCTATAAGCCGTTTTAGTCTCGCCCTCGGCATTAAGATAATCCGCGCCAACCACAGCCTGAATAAAGCTGAACTCATCCTGAGTGAACCAGCTATCCTCAAATTCATCACTTTCGGAAGCAGAAACAAAATACACTTTTTGAGTGGTATTGCCCTCCTCGTTCATATAGCTGAATTTAAGCCCGCAGGACTTCATATAATCGTCAATTGTCTCGCAGCCCACCAAAGACGGCGCGCTGTAAAAAGAGGAACGTCCGTAATTACTTTGCACCGCCGACGCCGACATTTTCGAGCAGCCGTTTACAACGCTCTTAAACTGCTTAGCCCCGTCGGGAAGAGTGGAAATACCGCCGAACAGCACGATCGACAGCACGATAGCCGCGATCAGAAGAACCGCCGCCAATGCCATGCTTATCATAGATTTTTTACTCATATAAGCTCCTCCTCTTCGCTGTCGTTTTGTTCACCTGCCGCCGTATTTTCCGAAGCGTTTACAGTATTTACGCTCGCCGTTACGGCCTCGGAAGCGTTAGCCGCGGGAGAAGCGTTTTGTGCGCTCTGTGCAGGCGTATTTTGAACGGGTGCAGCGGGTGCGGCCGCAGCAGCCTGAGCAGCCGCCGCTCTTTCCGCCGCCCTTGTCTTGGCAGCAGCCGAAGCAGTCTTAAGCTCAGTCGTCCACGCCTTAAGGTTGGCAAGCACCAGTACCGCAAATCCGATAAACGCCGCCGCAGTAAGAACAGCAACGATAACTCCCACAAAATTTATTTCCTCGGAAACAAGAGTCACGGACAGTGAACCCGTAAATACGGGGTTTTCATCGTCGGCGTTAAAGCTTCCCTCGGTAAGATAAACGGTTTTGCCAATGGGAGTGTTGAAGGTAAGCTCTACGGGAGTGTTGCCCGAGATCGCTCTTACGTCCAGATAGATGCTGTACATGCTCTGCTTTTTAAAGGGAGAGCCGTTTGAAGCGGGTAAAGCGAAGAAATTAAGCTCCGCGTTATTTCCCGTGTAATAAGAAACGAAATTTTTATAGCTTTCCGCGGCGTCTTTGGAATCGAATTTTATTTCGTAGCCCTTATAGCCGTCCTCACTGAAATCGGAAAGCTTCATTCCGTCCGCAACGGAGTTTTCAAGCTTTTCCTTAAGAATACTCTGCGCCGTTTCGTTCATGGTGTCGGAAAACGACATTTTCAGCGAGAGATCAAGGGAATCGCCGGAAAGGCCCATGTTTACCCCGTATCTTTCGAACTTGGGAGTCCACGAAAAAACAAGCTCCGAAGCCTCGTCGTCGGGGTAATAAGAAAAGTATGTATTTCCGTCGTAGTCCGTGCGGCTGTTCATATAAACGGGGCTGTCGCTTGACACCTTCGTACCGTCGGGCATGTAATACGTGCACTCCATATTACCCGACGACCATCTTAAATACGCGGAGGCGTTTATTTTCTCCGAAACGGTTATTTTCATCTCTCCGTTTGACGCGGGAACAGCCGCGGCGGTTATTCCGAAGGAAATGCTGTCGTCTAAAAGTATCTGAGCGGTTTTAGAAGAAATTTCCTCGGGTGAAAGCTCGCCCAATTCGAGCTTGTACGTTACCCTGCCGTAGTCGTCCTCGGTTTCCGTCAAAGCGGCTCCGCTTGTCAAAGCCGAGAAATAATCATGAAGCTTCGTGCCCTTTTCTTCCAGTGCGCTGACCGTATTCTGATCAAACACAAAGGTAAAGGTTCTTTCAACCTTGCCGGCGGTATTAAAGCGGGTCTCCACCTTGACCTCATCGGCGCAGTTGCTTTCCGAATCGGACATGCTCAAACGGCTGCTTGCGTAATACTCCTTGCCGCCTATAACAAGCTTGCTGCTGCCCGTTTCATACCAGTCGCTCGTAGAGCTGTGGCTGACGATATTTTCCTGTTGAAGTCCGTAAGTGAGCCAGCCGAACATATCGGTCGAGGTGAAATTCTCGCTGAAAGCCAACGAGGATTTAAAGGGAGAGTCTACGTTTTCATACTCTACCTTATACTCGGTCTTGTTGTTGGGATTTGCTTCAAATACCGCCTCAACCTTGCTGCGGTAATCCTCTATCCCGCTGAATTCCAGCGTGAACTCATAAACCAAGCTGCCGCCGCTGTTCTTGGACGTGTAAGAAAGCGCGTCGGGCTTGTATTTTTTCACAGTGGTTTCGATCGCCGATGCGCCGCCCTTAACGTATTCCTTAAGATTGGATTCGGAAAGCGTCAAGGTCATAACTCTCTTTCCGCTGAAATCGGAATCGGCGGTAAAGCTCGTGTCCACAGTCGCGCCGCAGCCCGCAAGGACAAGGCACAGAGCCGCCGTTATCATAACGGCTATGTATTTTAATCTTGATCTTAGTTTCAAAATAGTACAACTCCTGTTTTTATTTTAGAAAAAGCTGCCGAAGCCGCCCATAAGGCTGCCGAAAGCACTTTCAACAATGCCGGAAACAATGCTGTTGAGAATTACGCCCTGCGAGGACGCCGCAATAATGAGAATGACAGCCGTGCAAATTATATACTGCCAGAAAGGCGAAGACGTAAATTTATCCAGCTTCTGAATACCCACATAGCCGAGAACCGCCAGCGTAAAGAAAGCGATCACTGTAAGAATGAGACCGATAGGGGCATAGATCATGCTTAAGATCGCGCCGACAGTAACCAGCATAGTAAAGGGCAAGAACGCGGTAGTTATCATGTTTGCCACCGCAAAGAAGGAAGCGTTCTTTTTGCAGATCACCATAAGCAGCTTGATAACGGCAATTGCGACCACAATGCAGATCACCGCGGCAAGAAGATTCATAAAGTACATCTTGACAGCCGAAGCGCCGACTTCCTTCAAGCCCTTTGAGTAATCTCCGTATTTGATTCCGAGACCCATTGAGGCGAAAACGGAAAACACGCTTCTTCTTACAAGAGTGGTTGAAGAAAAGGCAATAAGCAGTGCTTCGATCACCGACAGGAATATCCAAAGTATATCGTTTCTTGCCGCGTTTGAGGAAACCTGCTTCACGGGAGAGATCACAACGCCCTTTAAAGTGCCGAAGATCTCGCTGAATATGGGGCTGCTTTTAATGGCGTTTGCGGCTTTTTTAGCGCTCTCGGCAATAGCCTGACCGTCGGGAAGCTTTGAAGACTGTCCGGTTTGAACGGGCTGTACTTGCTGAACGGGCTCCGCCTGCTGTACGGGTGTCTGCTGTGCGGGCTGCTCGGCAGAACAGCTGCACACACCGCCCTCGGGAATTTCTTTTCCGCATTTTGTACAAAACATAAGAACACACTCCTTTATTTTTTTTGCAAAATTCGGTCACAATACGGTCACACGAGCTGCAAAACAAAAAATGCACCGGCAAAAAATGCCGATGCACAGATACCGCGCGAACGATTCCCCCTTATCGGGAGAATTCGACATATATACTTCCGCATTTTGCTTTATCGTGTTAATTATACAGAATTTGTCACTGTTTGTCAAGAAATTTTTCACACAATTTTCATTTCGGCAAAAGTCAGGGCATTTCAAGCCTTATACCAATCCCATTTTAAACTGACGTAATACCCACAGTTTAAAATGGGATTGCACACGAAACACTAATGCCACAGTTTTAAAAGGGATTAGTATTATTATCTTAATGAAACGCTCCTGAAGTGATCCATTCGGGCAACACTCCGTTATGATAAAGTGAAATAACGGTATAAACTATACCTCCCACTATGGAAATAACGGTACCCGCAAGAGCCAGAGCCTTAAAACGATTGCCGTTTACGAATCCGATAATGGAGGTTATCGCTCCCAGCGGGTGCAGTATCATGGAAATGCTGAACATGCCCACTATTGAGCACACAAAGCCTAAAATAGTAAGCAGCTCAAAGATCCCAAGCGGCTTTTTAGGTACCGGCGGACGCATATAAACAGGGGGAGGAGGCATAGTGGGACGGGGCATGCCCTGCATGTTTTGCATATTCTGCATATTGGGCATATTTTGCATATTGGGATCCGGCGCGGGCGAAGAAACGAGCTTCACATCGCCGAAGCTCTCACAGCGGCAGTTAAAACAAAACTTGTTTTCATCGCCGTTTTCCGCGCCGCAGTTTTTACAGTACTTCATAATTAACGTTCCTTTCATGACTTAAATATATGATAAGCTTTAAAACCTTATCCGAACACAAACAGCGAGGACAAAGCGAACCACTCCCGGAACCAATACGCTGTTACTAACCACCACGGAGTATCGGCCGCCACCGAGGTGGTATTTTGCCATGTTCCTTTAGCCATAAGGCTTGCGCGGTACAGATGAAAGCCGTCGGTAACTATTGCCGCTTCGTTTATCTCCATTCCCATTTCATCAAGCAGCCTTGCCGAAAACTCGATGTTTTCCTTGGTGTTTTCCGACTTGTCCTCAACAAATATCCGACTTTCGTCTATCCCTTTTTCCACAAGGGCAACCTTCATGGCCTCCCCCTCGGAAATAGGCTCGTCCTCTCCCTTTCCGCCCGAAACGATACAGATAACGTTCTCGTTTTCCGAAAGGTACTCATAGGCGGCTTCAATTCGTCTGCCCAACATAAGCGATGGCTTTCCGTTTCTCTGTACTCTGCACCCCAGCACTATTACCGCGTCGGGATCGTGCGGAGTATTCATAATTTCGCCTATCATAAGCGAGGACAGCAGGACGGCGTAAACGGTGAGCAGTCCGAAAACGGAAAAAAACACGATCGTTACCGTCTTTCCCGATTTTCTCTTCCAAAGCCATTTCAGTATTTTCACCGCGGTTTTTATAAAAGCGGTCACAAGCAGTGCGAAAACCGACATGCATAAGCCGAAGATCGCACCGATATTCCGTATTCCCAAAGGCATTTGAGAAACGAACATCACGATCGCCGCCGTTTCAAACGCAAGCAGCATGATCCATACAGCCTTTTTAATATAACAAATCATTTTCGGCGCTTTCGGCTTTGGCGGAGAGGCAGTTTGCGTTTCGGCTGCCGTTTCTGTTTCCGATTCAGTTTCCGTTTCCGCTATTGATTCAGCTGCGGTTTTCAAATCGTTTTCTTTTTCTGTCACGGGTTCCGTTTCCGTTCCGGCATCGGTCTCGGTCTCCGACATAATTTCCGTTCCCTCGTTTTCCAAAGCGTTGTCTGCTGAAAAATCTTCTTTTTTAATATCCTTTTCCATTACCGCTTCTTTCTTTTACCGCATTACTTTCTGTCCGCCAGCCTGATATAATCCGTATCTTCGCTTATGCTCTTATAAGCGGGACGTATTATCTTACCCGCGTTGATAAGCTCCTCCATTCTGTGAGCGCTCCAGCCGCTTATTCTCGACACGGCAAAAATAGGGGTGTACAGCTCCAGCGGCAGACCTAACATACTGTAAGCAAAGCCGCTGAAAAAGTCCACATTGGGGCTTACGCCCTTATATATCTTCTTGCGGCTCGATATTATCTTGGGAGCAAGTTCCGCGACCTTTGCGTAAAGATTGTATTCCTCCTCCAAGCCCTTTTCTTTGGAAAGCTGTTCAACATACCCTCTGAACACCTCCGCACGGGGATCGGAAATGGAGTACACCGCATGACCCATACCGTAAATAAGACCCGCGTTGTCAAAAGCTCTTTTGTCCAGCAGCGCTTCGAGATACGCACTTACCGCCTCGTCGTCCTTCCAGTCCCTTATCTCCCGCTTGAGATCGTCAAACATTTTCATTACCTTAAGATTTGCGCCGCCGTGCTTTGGGCCCTTCAACGAACACAGAGCCGCCGCAATGGCGGAATATGTATCGGTACCCGAGCTGGTAACGACGTGAGTGGTAAAGGTGGAATTGTTTCCGCCGCCGTGCTCCGCGTGAAGCACTAAGGCTATATCCAGAACATGAGCTTCAAGCTCGGTGTAGCTGCTGTCGGGTCGCAGCAGATGCAGGATATTTTCCGCCGTGGAAAGAGCGGGATTTGGCTGGTGAATAAATAAGCTTTGCTTTTCTATATAAAAGTTGTACGCCTGATAGCCGTAAACCGACAGCATGGGGAATACGGCTATCAGCTTAAGGCACTGTCTTAAAACATTAGGCAGGCTCGTGTCATTGGGATTGTCGTCGTAGCTGTGCAGTGTAAGAACGCTTCTTGCGAGGCTGTTCATCATGTCGTCGCTGGGGCCTTTCATGATAACGTCGCGTATAAAGTTGGTGGGCAATGTCATTAACTCGTTTAAAACGTCCCTGAAGTCCTTCAGCTCCCTCTCTGTCGGAAGCTTGCCGAAGATCAGCAGATAAGTCACCTCTTCAAAGCCAAAGCGTTTTTCGTCAATAAATCCCTTTATAATATTTTTTACGTCGATCCCTCTGTAAAACAAGCGTCCCTCACAGGGAACGGAAACACCGTCCACCATCTTTGTGGCTCTTATATCGGATATATCGGTAAGCCCCGTCAATACGCCCTTTCCGTTAAGGTCGCGAAGTCCCCTTTTTACCTCGTACTTCCCGTAAAGCTCCGGATCGATCTGACTGTTGTTTACGCAAACATCAGTCATCATGTCGATTCTCGTCTGCAGCTCGTTGTTGTAGATGTTGTTCATTAAAAATACCCGTTCCTTTCAAATCTCGGCTGTAAAAAACGTATATTTTTTGCACAGCCTTCTGCTCCATTCCGATTTTTCGTCCTCTGTTATTCACATTTTCTTTTAATATGCTTTTTGAGGTGTATTTTTCTTCATTATAGCATATTACTTTATCAGTATAACATAAAAAAGCAGATTTGTCAAAAAAACAAAAACAAAGAATACGCAGCTGCTTTCCGATAAGGTTGGCGTTTCGGAAAAGCGATCTGCGTACTCTTTGTGCTTTTTTTGTTTTGCTGAAAGTTTTATTTTATATATAAAACTCCGTTTATTGGAGGAGTATCTGTTACTTCACTCTTTGTTATTTTCTCATTTTTTGTCATTTAATTTGGGTTACTGCCACCTTATCCAACCAGTCTGTACACCATATCTCCGAAAACGATCTCTTTTTCCGCGGGATCGTAGCTTACCTTATCGCCGCCCATTTTAAGGAAGCAGTAATCTACATAGGTAATATATCCGCTTTGCTCGTCGGTCTCGGGCATATTTTTCCATACGCTCAGGGTATAGTCCCTGACTGTACCGTCGGCAAATGTAAGGCTGCTGTCCGAAACGGAGATGCTTTCTTTTTCCGTGTCGCCGTTTAAATAATATTCGCCCGTGTACACCTTGTTTTCCACCGGCTCACGGCTCTGCGTCAAAGCCGCGGTCTCGGAAACATATTCGTCGCTGCTCTGCGCCGATACCGCAAATAACGTGGTGGCGGTTATAAACATTACCGCGCCGAAAACCATAAGCATTACACCGAAAACAGTTCTTTTCATTTTCCCCGTCCTTTCCCCTTATGAGGCTGCCGACAAGCGGCTTCTTCTCACGCGGCACCCGACTGTCCGTTTTGTCCGCTTGTTTATATTATATGTACATGCCCTGACAAATATAAATCAATCGGAAAATTTTTCCTTTCCGTTTTGAGCTGAGCGAAATTTTTTTATTTTTCGGTTTTGATTTTTTAAATTTCTCTCTGATTAAAATTATACATGAAAACGCAAAAAATACAATTACAAAACGGTTACAATTCGTTTACAATTCGGTAACAAAAGTATACTAAAACGGTATAATTTATAAACCCGCATAACAAGCTGCTTACAAAAAACGTCTGCCGAATTTTCCGACAGGCGTTTTTTTATTTTGATCTTTATGCTGTTAAATTTTTTATTATATTTTCGCTATCGGGTGCCTGATGACCGTCTTCAGCCTTTCCTCCGCACATCTTCTCGGGTCTGACAAATAGATCTCATGATGCCGTCTGTCCTCCGAAAAATCCTCTCTATACCCGTTCTCCCCCGCATATGCTTTCATCTTTAAAATGCTTTCGCTTTCATTATCGTAAGAACCAATATGCATTATCTGAACACAAAGTCCCTCGGTGTACTTTATTAACCTTGCCTTTTCAAGATCAAGCTGCGGTTTTTTTGCGGAAAGCGCCGCCCTTGCCCATTGAAAGACCTCCTCGGTAACAAATTCGGGCTGGCGTATCAAAGAGACCCATTTAAATTTATCCTTATCAGTAACATTCAGTCCGTCAAAGGAAACATCGTCGCAGTACCACAAGCCCTCCGGCGGTGGTACCGTGTATTCAAAATACCCTTCGGGCTGCGTGTTGTTCATCTTCGACATCTTTATGGTAAACGACAAGCCGTAAAGCATTTCCATTGCCGCTTGGTATTCGGCAGAGCCGTTGGGATCACCCTTTCCCTCCACCGCTATAAAGATCATTTCGGGTACTTCGATAATTGAAGGGACTTTTTTCGGTTGATATAGATCCTTGTACTCCTTTTTATAATCAAGCTTTTCCATTTTACCTCCATTCTACTTCGATCACGCACTTATCCCCGCCGGACTTTATGCTTTCAAGCAATGTAACCTTTACATCTTTTTTGAATACTTTGCTGAAAATCCCTTCTGCATTGCCTAATGTACAATAGCACCATGTTTTTGACAACTCCTTCGGAACTCTTTTTACACAGCCGCAATAACATTCGGGATAGCAAAATAAAATTTTGTTATCGGAAATATACTCAATAAAAGCAAATGTTTCATTCCGGTTAAATTCGTTTACGAACTCTTCTATGCTGTCCGCCTTATTAAGATATTTCAGAAGCTTGTCGGCATTTGATTTTCCGTCATTACATCTGCAATCCTTCCTGATCCCGATAATTGTATCCGTGTCAAAGTGTTCTTCAAGATATTGACATGCGGCTTTTGCCCATTCGTATTTCTTTTCGATATTCGCGCTTTTGGATAACGGATATTTTTCCTCAAATTCTACAGCTGTATCATGTCCCGCATTTCTATTCAAGCTATCTGTCAATCGAAGAGAATGTGCATTATCATTTTTACCCATAGTATACCTTCACCTTTCAGTCTGCTCTGTCATAATTCCCCAGCGGATACCGAACTTATCTACGAAAACAACTCTGCATGAGCTATAAGGGGTGGCTTCCATAGGATATATGGTTTTACTCCCATCTTTCATAATTTCATACGCTCTTTGAACATCTTCCTTCACATCGCACATGATAGTGAGAAAATTTGAGTAACAGGTTTTGAACTCAATATCTACGTGGTCGCTCATAATAATCCTTTGCCCTCCGATCAAAAGCTCCGAGTGATAAATATAATCTCGCTGATCATCTTTGAGCAACATATTATATTGCGGATCATCAGCTTCTCGATATGTGATCATACAGGTGACTTGTCCGCCAAACGCCTTTTCGTACATATGGATTGCCTCACGGCAGTTTCCGCCAAAGTTTAAAGTTGGTACAATTTGCATGTCTATATTCCTCCTATAATAAAACTTTTCCGCTTCCATCGTTAACCGCTTGTGAGATCGAAAAATAATCCGAATACTCCGTACCGTCCTCACCGATAAGCTTATTGTCATTTTTCTTAAAGCCGTATTTTTCCAAAGCGGAAATTCTTTCCACAGCTTCTTTAACCGCCTTTGTCGCAATGCTTTCACAGCCGAACAGCCCATAAGCGGGAGGAATGATAAGAGAAAGTATATTTAAAATCACGCTTTCCTTTTCGTAGTCGCTTCTGAGGTCAAGCCTTAAAATGCCGTACCCGCTGTAAAAATCCTCGGTGACACCGCGATTAAAAAGCTCCACCGTACCCACGACGGTATTATCCGCCTTATTGATTACGGAAAAGCGAACGAACCACCCGCCGCGGTAGGATTGCTCCCAGAAATCCAAAGCCTGCTCCATTCGTTCCGAAGTGGTGTAGTGAAAATCGTCGCCGTGACAGTTGTCGCCGTTAAAAAAGGGAACTGCTTTTATATCCGAATACACCTTAAGCAGATCGTCTCTGTCGCTTTTTTCGGTACGGCGAATAAGAAAATCACCGTTTTCAAATTTCGGACAGCTTTCGTAAACATTCATTGTACCGTTTATCCTTTCTCTGTACTTTTCCGCCGCTTCCCTATGATGCCGGAGCGCGTCCTTGTCACCCCATTCGGTAATTCTGAAAAAATCCCCGCAGGGAAATTCACCGCATAAGCCGCAGAATTTAGCATTGTGCTTTTGACAGCAATCGTATATCACACAGCCGTTTTCCCACATTTTAACACATTTTCCGCTCGTAGTCAAACAGCCTTTGCACTCGCTGTTCATAAAATATTTGCAATCTGAACAGTTTCCTCCGCAAGGAGTTATTTTATCGAAATCAAACTTCATATGTGCCTCTCCTTTATTTTAAAATATAAGCCACATATAACTTACCGCCGTTACTTCAACCCAATATAAATATGTATCTCCGCGTTTTCGGGATCGCTGTTCTGATACTCCTCAAAATCGCAGACAAAAGCACGGTTCAGCTCCATTTTCCAAAGCTCCTGCCAGAATTGCTGAACGGCCGTCACCTGATTTCCCTTTACAATGAACTTGGCATACTTGCCCGCAGGTATCTTTCTCACCTCCGCGCCTTCGGGAAGCTTGGCGGTGTCGGTTACTTCATAGGCAACAACGACCGTGTAATCTCCTTTTTCGTCCACCGCGTAATCGGTATATATCCCATAGGCTTTATCGCTTGCTTTGTTTCCTATCAAGGGGTAAAAGTCGGGGGAGTAAAATTTCTGCCAAATCCCGCCTATGACTTGTCCCATATCGGGGGAGGAATTGTTTGTGCGTGCGGAAAGTCCCGCCATAGTTTTTTCCTTTAGTGTAATAATTTCATAGTCCATTTTGTTACTGCCTTTCTGTTAACGTATTTTTTTATGCCAACATTATAGCATTTTTAATGTGACATCTGTATGTCTTATTTATGGCAGTATAAAAAATTTAATCGTGGCTGTAAAAACTCAATAAAACATACTCGTC
>JAAVIG010000005.1 GCA_014796735.1 Oscillospiraceae bacterium | reverse complement strand
CCTCAAGCCAGCCCTCCGCCGCTACAATTCCGTTTTTGGCGTCAATTCCCACCGATATTTTATCGCCGTATTCCTTAACGGCGTCAACCACTATCTGCGGATTTTTTAAAGCCACGGAGCCTAAAATAACTCTTGCTATTCCTCTTGACACATAATATTCAACAGTATCAAGGCTGCGAATACCGCCGCCGACCTCTACCTTTAAACCCGTATTCTTTGCCACATCAAGGTAAATTTCACCGTTTACGGGCTTACCCTCTTTTGCTCCGTCCAAGTCCACCATATGGATCCAGCTTGCACCCGCATTTTCAAAGCTTTTTGCCGTCTCCATGTAGCTGTCCGCAACCTTGTGAACCGTGGCAAAATCGCCCTTTAAAAGTCTTACGCAGTTTCCGTCCTTTATATCAATTGCGGGTAAAATTATCATAACAAACGCTCCTTTTTTATAATATGCACTCTGACTGCCGGTCAAACGGCTCCTTTTCATGCTCCTTGTTATAGACCGTCGCTTCATCATAAGTTATTATTTTATACTTTATCACATAAAAGCACTCCTTTGTTTATATTATAACAGCTTTTTACACATCTGTCAAATAAAATAATCCAACCTAAGGTTGGAAAAAGAAAAATATAGTCAAACCAACAAGTTATTGCATTTGGGACGGGTTTACTGTATACTGTAAATGTGATCACAAAACATTGTTGAAAGGAATAATGGCATGGAAAATAAAATAAATGAACAAATTACCTTTTTCAGAAAGCAAATGAACCTTACGCAGGACGAGCTGGCAAACAGGTTGGGAGTTACCAATCAAGCTGTATCCAAATGGGAAAACGATATCTGCTGTCCTGATATTCAGCTGCTGCCGAAAATAGCGGAAATTTTCGATGTTTCTATAGACAGTCTTTTCGGAAATAAAAAAGCTTTGAAAAAAGATGATAGTTTGCTGCAAATCAAAGAAAGCTACGAAGCGCTTCCCAAGGAGGAAAGAGCGGATTTTATTTTCAAAGTCGCCGCATTACTGCATATACTCATATTAGCCGACTATGTTGGAGCGCCTCATCAAATCGGCTTTAACGAAGCTATGGAGCACATTGCAAAAGATGAATGGGGTTATTCCTCCTACTATGAGCCTAAAATAACCACAACTATGCGCAAAAGCTCGGTTTTCTTTGCCGATAATAAGTGTAAGTTCTATTCAAATACGGATATAAACAAGGTATGCGGTATTATAAAAGTCTTTTCCGTTCCCGATAACCTTAAAACCGCTGCGGCAATTTATCAGCTTACTGTACACGATGAAGATGTATACGTATCGATAAAAGAAATCAGCGACAAAAGCGGTATTTCGGAGGAAAAAATCACAGAACGCATTTCAAACGGCTTATTGGATTTTATTAACGAAAAAGAGGACGAGAAAGGACTGTACCGTTTGAATGGAATGTATATGGATATTATACCGATATTGACGCTGTTTGCGTTTTAATACGATAAAACGGGCAGACCCCGCGAAAGCTTATAATTCGCGGAGTCTGCCCGATATGCTGTCATAAATGGGCATAAAATAATTTGCGAGTTTTACAAACAGGAAAATTGCGGAGCATATAACTAATGTATCGGCTTATCCTTGCTTTTGACTAACTTTTCCCATGATGATATATTTAATACAGCTTTTTTGGTTTGATTGGTCTGTATTTCAAGCTTGTATTCTTCATCGGCAGTTATATTTTTTAATTCTATCTGAAAGTTTCCGCTTTCATCATATGTGCCGCTCCATACGGCCTCATTATTTGAATCGTAAACATATACCGAAACGCTTCCCTCATTGATTTCAAGCTCTGCGTCCAATGTTATTTTATCATGAGCTTCGTTAAAGTAAATTGTTTTTTCCTCCTGTGAATCATATGGAGTGCTTGTGTTGAAAGAAAAAACAAGATTTGTGCTTTTACCCGCGCAGCCCGAAAAAAGCAGTGCGACAATAAACACAAAAATGATGCCGTACCTTATTTTTTTCATAAAAATGTTTTCCCTTTGATAAATTATAATTCGGCAAAATTTCTTAAAATACTCAGACCTATATCCCCACTTTTTTCCGGGTGAAACTGCGCGCCGTAAACGGTGCCGTTTCCCACTAAAGCGGGCACTTTTCCGCCGTAATCCGCATAAGCGTAAACATCTTCTTTATCACAGTCGGCGGCATAGGAGTGAACAAAGTATACATATTTTCCCTCCTGAATACCCTTTAAAAGAGGACAAGCCTTGTTATACTCCAACGCGTTCCAGCCCATTTGCGGAACTGACAGATTTCCCTCGGGCTTCATAAGCTTAACACTGCCCTTTATAAGCCCAAGCCCGTCAAATTCGCCGAATTCAAAGCTTTTTTCAAACAAAAGCTGCATACCGAGGCAAATACCCAAAAAAGGCTTTTTTGCCGCTTCGGCTTTTACGGTATCCACCAGCCCCGACTTGTTCAGCTTCTCCATAGCGTCGCCGAACGCCCCCACTCCCGGCAGAATAATCCTGTCGGCGTTAACGATCTCCCCCTTGTCCGAGGTAATCTTATTTTCAAGCTTAAAGTAATTCAAAGCGTTCTGCACGCTGAATAAATTTCCCGCGCCGTAATCTATTATAGCTATCATAGTAATTTTTCCTTAAACATTTTAATATGCTCCATAATATGCCCGATATTGCCTTCTCCCGCGTACTCGTTCATATCAAAGAAATTATGCTCAAAATCGCTCCAGAACAAGATGTTTTCATCTCCGCTCACCGTTACTTCGCAGTTTAATCCTCCTACAAAAACTTCAACATAGCAGTCGTCCAGATAGTAGGTAAAATCCATAAGGTGAGTAAGCTTTATCTGCTCCTTCGTTATCCCCGTTTCCTCAAACAGCTCACGGTAAGCGGCGTTTTCTGAACTTTCGCCCTTTTCTATCTTTCCGCCCACCATATTGTAAAGCCCCAGATAAGGGTTTTTCAGCCTTTTGCACATCAGCATTTTGTCTTGCTCTTTGTTAAATACCGCCACCAAATTATACCCCTGCACTAAATGACCCCCTTTGAGGACAAAACCTCTCCGCTTCCGTTAAGCCGCACAGCCTGCTTTAACGAATAAGCAAGAGCTTTAAACAGAGCCTCGGTTATATGGTGATCGTTTTTGCCGCATTCCGCTCTGAGGTGAAGAGTAATTCCCGCGTTAAAGGCAAATGCTCTCATAAACTCCTCGGTAAGACAGCTTTCGTAATCGCCTATCTTTTCATTGACGAACTCGGCGTTAAACACAAGAAAAGGTCTTTTGCTTATGTCAAGCGCACAAAAGCCCAACGCCTCGTCCATAGGGATAAAAGCGGAACCGAAACGCATCACCGACTGCTCTCCCAAAGCCAGCCCAAAGGCTTGTCCGAGACAAATGCCCACGTCCTCGACGCTGTGATGTCCGTCAACGTTCAAATCGCCCTTGCAGGCTATGTTAAGGTCAAAGCCGCCGTGAACCGCCAAGGCGGTAAGCATATGGTCAAAAAAGCCGATACCCGTATTTATGTCCGCTTTTCCCGTTCCGTCAAGGGTCAAAGATACCGTAATATCGGTTTCTTTGGTGGTTCTGATGATTCGCGCTTCTCTGCTCATATGTTGTTCCTCGCTTTAAATTGTATTTTATACTGTTATCCGATAAAAAAGCAGATAAACCGCCTTTTGATCGGGGAGTGGCATTATCGTTGAATTGCCGGATTTATACCGATCTCATTCTGTTATGAAACACAAGCATTACAACGCATTGCTTACAGGTACATTATATCATAATGCGTGCGTAATGTCTACCGCTTTTTTAATAAAATTAGCCTGCTTTTCAGTGCGCTTTTTGTGTTTTATGGCATTTACCCAAAATCTTTTTATAGCACTTAGACAAAAAATAACCGCCTTAAAAAACGGGCGGTTATTTTTTGGTGCCGCTGATTTTCAGCTTAGCCGAAAATCGGAAATCGTGCAGAGATTTGGCTCTGCCTCAATTTTATGAAGCAGTCTGTCCCTTTACTACTTTTCCATGCATTTCTTGACCCACATCTCCCATCTCGGATCGGCCTTTATTTCCTTTTCAACCTGACTGTAATCAGGATTCATCCACATAGGCCAATCTTGCGGCAGACCCTCCGCTATCCGTTCGCTCTCACCGGACTTACATTTCACAAACTTTACAAGTGGAGCAGTAAAATAATGTTCCTCACCGTCAAGCAGATTTTCAAGCGCACGAGCGTGTTCCAACGCTTTATCAAGCGACTCAAATGCTTCATCGTGATAACCTCGTTCCCATTGCAACCTTGAAAGATACAGATTAAGCTCGATCAGGTCGCCGTTGTACTCTCCGTAATTTCCGTCGTCACACAAAAGGTCAAACATCGAGATCACACCCTTTATTTTTTCAATAGGCATATCACTCTCAAAATGATGAACATTGTTTGTCAGTCCGCATACGAGCTGCTGTGAAAAATGACGTGCCATTTTAAGAAGTAAATCGCCGCTGTATAAGGCTTCCTGCTTGCCGTCAGCCGCCCATGAAAGCATTATTTCACGGCAATGCTCAATTTTAGGCATGCGTTCGGCATAGGTAATAGCCTTGTCATTCTCGCCGAGATTTCTGTAAAGCATTACAAGCGTATATATTGCACGTGTGACAATGGTGTTGTCGTTTGCGGTGACTACAAGCTGTTCGCATATTTTTATCGACTCGCTCCAATATTCATTTTTTCTATGCACATCGTAATTGCGCTGCATAAAGCCCTCATCGTTATAATAGACCCATTCCTTGTGCCTGCGCCAACCTGCCTCTCTCAAAGTTTCTGCAAGCGTAATCAGTAACCGTTCATTCCGGGGAAATTCAATAAGACCCTCACGAATTATCGCAAGGCATTCGTCCACCCACTTATCGTCTCCACGGCCGCCGATATGATAAGAATTGACCTTTTCGATAATAGCGTCAATTTTTATATCTCGATCAGGCTTATATCCAAACAGTTCATCAATTGTAATGCCAAAATAGTTAGCAATGGCAGGTATCATCTCCATATCGGGATAACTGCCGCCGGTTTCCCACACTTAAGGATACCATCAAAGTTCTTTAATCAATCTTTCCGACAAAGCGGTAGTAGATCTCTATTTCCTGCGTTCTGTTGCCGTTTTCGTCCTTGACTGCCTCATGAACCACTATTTTGTCGATCAGTTCATTCAGAAGAGGTGCGTTAAGCTCCTTAAGTTCGGTGTACTTGCGAACCAATGACAGCCATTTTTCCGCTCCATCGGTGTCCTGTGCCGATTTGTCGAGCTTGGCTTGGAGTTCTTGTTTCTTGCTCTCAAGCTGTGCCTGTTCTTCTTGGTACTTCGTTGAGAGCATTGTGAAATTGCGGTCGGTAATCGCTTCTCTCGCCCTATCCTCATACATCTTGGCGAACAAGTTATCAAGCTCTTGCAGGCGTTTTTCGGTTCTCGTCAGTTCCTTTTTTGCGCTTGTGTTTTCCTTTGTCCGCTGCTTGTCGCCGCTTTTCAGCAGGCGTTGAAGCAGTTCTTTATCGTCTTTTTCGTGAGCCTGAGAGATCCAATATTGCAGTCTGCCAAGTACTATAGCATATATCACATCATACCGAATGTAGTGCTGTGAGCACTTGTCCTTTCCATACTCGCTGTAGGTCGTGCAGAAAAAACACTTCTTTTCCTTTCGGGTTGCCGTTGCGTTATTGTGCATATACCGAAGTCCCCAGCCGCAGTCCGCACATTTCAGAAGTCCTGCGAAAATTTGTGTTTCTCCACTCTTTGCAGGTCGTTTTCGGCTGTTGATATGCGCTTGCGCCTGCTCCCAAAGCTCCAATGAGATTATAGGTTCGTGAGTGTTCTCCACAGTGAACCACTCGTCCTTCGATTTGCGAACTTTCTTCTTGTTTTTGAAGGATATGGTAGTTTGCTTGTTGTGGACGCTGTTGCCTATGTACGCCTCGTTAGAGAGAATCGTTTTGACATTTGAAGTTGTCCATTGGTGTTGTTTGCTTTCGGGCTGTCCCGCAAAAATATGGGCGAATGTTCCATACTTTTGGTAGTTCAGCCATGCCGGAGTGGGTATGTGCTCATCATCAAGTATACGCCGTATTCTGCCCGCTCCGACTCCATGTGCTGCAAGGTCAAATATCTTTTCGATTATCCATCTTGTATCCTCATCGGGAATGATTTTCCCCTTGATTTCGGGGTGTTTTTTATAGCCGATAGGAGCATACGCACCATAATGCGCTCCGCCTAAAAATCGGGTTTTCATGGCTGCCTTGACCTTTTTGCTTGTCTGACGGGCGTGCATTTCGTTTAGGATATTGAGGAACGGTGCGATTTCACTTTCACCTTTTTCACTGTCCACACCATCGCTGACTGCGATATACCTCACGCCTTTTGAGGGGAAATATATGTCGGTGTATTGACCCGTGAGAATATAGTTTCTTCCAAGTCTTGACAGGTCTTTTGTGATTACGCAGTTGATTTTTCCGTCCTCAATATCGTCAATCATACGCTGAAAGCTCGGTCTATCGAAGTTTGTTCCCGACCAGCCATCGTCCACATATTCATCAACAATTCTGAGTTTCTGTTCCTTGCAGTACTGCGTAAGTATATCACGCTGTGTTCCTATACTTCCGCTCTCGCCTTTCAGTTCATCGTCACGGCTGAGTCTTAAATAAAGTGCTGTGTTATATTGTTGTTTCATATCTTTTTACCTCCTATTATGAAACAACCCGCATTACAACACATTGCTTACAACTGCATTATACCATAATGCGGGCGTAATGTCTACCGTTTTTATAAAAAATTATCCTACCATTCCGGTGCGTTTCTCGTATTTGATCGCGCTTTCCACAAGGTCAAGGGCGGTCACTTTTGTTTCTGCGAAATGCTCCTTGATCTTGATTTTTGTCTTGCCGCTAATGTAGTACAGCACGTTATCTATCACCGAGAATCCGTCTTTCACGGTTGTAAAATTTTCAATTTTTGCCTCGCCTCGTCTGCTGAAAAACAGCAAGCAGGACTTGAAAAATATCTTCATTCTGTTGAATTGGGTCATATATTATCCTCCATAAAATCATAATCATCTATCGTGTATTCGCTGACATAGGTATTCTTATCGGTGCCTTTAACTGATATTTTTCGTTCCGCAAACTCTCTATTATTTCTCGAAATCAGATCTTCAAGATTGATTTTACCACGAGTTCTGCGGACATTTCTGATTGCTTCTTTTCGATATTCCTCCATGATATTGGGAGGAATATCCGCCAGTTCCGACAGTATCATGATGATTATTTCAACTTCAACGGCGTAGCGAAACAGTCCCTTTGAAATTTTCGTAACGCCTGCCTCACTGCCCTTAATAATCTCAGCGGCAAGTTCCTTTGCAATAATATTTTTCTGTCTGCCAAGTTCCAAATCTGAAACGTATTTTTGAATTGCGGCTGCGATAAATTCAGAACGTGACCTTGAATTCTCCGCCGCATACTTTTCACATATCTCAAATGTTTCATCATCTAAGCAAATGCCTATTTTCTT
Organism: Oscillospiraceae bacterium; assembly: GCA_014796735.1. GTDB lineage: Bacteria > Bacillota > Clostridia > Oscillospirales > Ruminococcaceae > Ruminiclostridium_E. The sequence goes on along the minus strand of JAAVIG010000005.1, from coordinate 18,016 downwards.
TGACATTTTAACCTCTCTTTCCTGTGGTATGACCTTTTGGTGCTACCGCATATCCCTCTGTTATCGCATTTGTTTGATTTTTTCTTTCAATGCGACACCTATGTTTCATACTTTTGCATTTTTTGACATTAAATAACACCTCCCGTAAATGGCTTTACAATGCGGTCGGCTTTGCCGTCCGCTGTGACCGCGACACCGTCGCTTTAACCTGCATCGAAATCATACCCCTGTATCTGTCCTGTCCTGCGTTGAAATACCCACAATTATTTCCCATAATTTGCTTCATGACCTGCCCTTCTCAAACTTGCGCAGAAACGGCTCAAATTTTGCTTTGAATTTGCTGAGCGAGTAGTTACCCTATTTGCGCTGCAAATCTCGCACAAATTGGCTCACAGTTTGGAATTAAAGGCAGGAACAAAAATACCCTGCCTTGTCAGATTTCTTCTCATCATTTCTGCTGCCATAGTTATGAGGGCATTTCCGTCTGCAACTTTAATAGGGACAGCAGGGACGGCATTTTTGTCACTTGATAATTTGTTACAATCAATGTTGGGCAAGCTTTCATCAGCATTTGCGGAATTGTTAGGGACAACAGGGACAGCATTTTCCGTATATAAAATTTTACCGCCACTGCTGTCCCTGTCAGCATTGTAAGTAATATAAATACTGCGTACTCCATTGCTTTTTGTTTTACCGTAATCAATACCGAAAGAACGGATTTCATCATCGTGCTGAAGCAAATCACGATAGAGCCAGTTGCAATTGAATTCCTGCTCCTGAAATTTTTCTTTCAGCATTGAACATATTTCCGAGGCGGTTCCATTCACAGATTTTTTTCTAACATAAAATCGTGAATCATGAAAGAGAAAATATCCGGTTTGGTATCGGGTGTATCATCAAGCAGTATCCACTTTGCTTTTTCTCTTTTCAAATTCAATTCCAGTGACGGAGCACCTCTGCCGCTGATATGGAGCTTGGCGTTCTCACTGTTTCTCGTAAACACCAGTAATCCGTCTGCACAACCTGCTATACCGTTTGTTCCCGAAATTAAATTATTGGGATTGGAGTCGTGGGCTTTGCGATTGTGGTGTACAAGAACGATAGCAATTCCAATGCTGTCAGCAAGACTTTTTAGCGCGGATAGTTCTCTGTAATCTGCACCATACTTTGTGTCAATGGTATTTCTGATTTTTTGCAGAGTGTCAATTACAACCAATTTCAAATTCGGAAACTGATTTTTACACTCCTGCAAATCTTCTTCCAACCCACTGCCAATTGAATTGACAATCAGCGCAAAGCTCAGATTCTCACTCGGCTCATCTGTAAGCTCATACATTCTTGACTGCAAACTGACAAATGTGTCCTCCAACGCCATATATACAACCTGTCCCTGCTCCGTTTTTCTACCAAGAAAGCTTTCTCCTTTTGCAACTGCCAAGCACATATCCAGCATCATCCACGACTTACCGATTTTTGGATCTCCCGAAAGAATGTGCAATCCGGGATAAATCATCCCATCAACTATGAACCGCTGTTTTTTCATGGGTGTGTTCATAATTTCTACGCTGCTGATAAGTTCTAACTTTTTTCTTTCCGCCATTTAATTCCTCCTGACAAAAATATTGTGAAAACAAAAATCCCGCCGATGAACGACGGGATTGCCCTCTATATACTTACCGACACAAGAAAGGAAAATTATTCCATGATAAGAAAGAATTTCCAAATTTTGTATGATTGGCTAAAAATTCTAATCTAATTTTATGCAGTTTCACAATAAAATAGCTGTGCTCAAAATTCAGACTTTTCTTTGTATGTTTTTCTGATTCTACTTATCTTTTTGGAAACTGTTCCGTATGACACTCCAACTTTCTTAGCAATATCACTTTGGGTATATCCTTTTGAAAGCAACTTAAGTATTTGTTTTTCCTGCTTGTTAGCATTTTAGAAAATTTTCTTGAATTATTTATTTCAGCCCTTGACTCAGGGTCAAATTCCCCTTGAGTTAAATATTCTTCATCGTTTTCTAACAATTTGTCTAATGATTCGGTTTTTGTTTTGCTACGGGTGTGATTTAACTTTTTATTATGATTCATTTTAGAGTAGTTATTCGCATTAGTATATCGTTTTACTTTTGGTGATTTACAAGTTAATACCGAACATTTGGCATTTATAGATTGTAATTCATGCTATAATTCACCTTTCATTTATTTTTTTTGTATTAAAAATCCTAGGTTTGAAGCGTGCTTTAATTTCATTTAAGCAATTATTTATTGTTTTATCAGATATGTTTGGATACTGCACTATAAAATTATCAAAATAGTTTTTCACTTCTGTGCTTAAAGCATCGTCCTTTTTTTTGCTTAATATGTTTAACTCTTTTTCTAAAATATTGAAATTTTTATATTTGCGTATTGCATGTATTGGCGCAATTAATAATATTATTCCGAGTATAATAAAGACAGCCCATCCGTATGGATAACATAGACTTGTTAATATGCAACCTGGCAATGTTAATAGTATCACATAGGGAAAAGACAGAGCAAACAATAGTAATTTATATCTTTCATAACCACTAACGACTAAAAATCCAATAAATGACACAAAAAAAGCAATAGTAACAAAAACAATAATTGGGTTCAATACATCACTATTAAAATTAAAATTAAAAAATCCGTTAATAATCCCATCATTAAATACTTCATCCCAAGTAGATGATACGATTTTATCTGAAAACAGTAAAAAAAAGATAACAACTAAACCTGATAATATTTCAGCAATTGCTGCAGGTAAAAGTAAAATTACTATTGTAGATGGACTGTCAGCTCCATATGGATATTTTTTATTTAACTCCTTTTGCTTTTGGATACATAATTCAGTTTCTTGTGAATGTTTAATATTGTTTGAATATAAGTCATATTTAAGGTAAGTTTTTGTAAATGTATCCTTAATGTTTTCTATATGTTCTAATTCGTCTATACACTTTTGTTGCATTTCCTTTGAATTTTCATAATCTGAGCGTTTAAAAAAATCATGTGCAATTAAAAAATCATTTTCATTAAAAGAGTTTTTTCCCAAGTTGTACAAGGTGCTATGTAAGTAATTCATAAGTTTGTTAGCATATTCTGGCTGAGAATATTGGACAGCTTTTTGAAAATTTTCATTTTGTTCGTAATCTTGTTTAGCACATCTTAGACTATCTTCCTCGTAAACTTTTAGCTGAGCCATAAATTTACCTAAAAAAGCTCTTGCATTTTTAGGCTCTGAATCTAAAACTCTATCACAAGTTTCAAATGCTTTATCCCAATGACCTCCAATTAAATATTCATCAAAAACTCTTTCCAAAAGGGAATCTGACGTAGTAACAACTCCGGTTTGATTATTTGCATATAAATTTTTTTCATGGGAACTCTTGCCTATAATTTTTTCTATACCTCTAATTAAATCTTGTAGGAAACCAATTTTTCCCATATCTTGCCCCTGAAGATTTTTAAATTCTTTAGGCATATCATATGCATCTATGTCAGCATAACATGGAATAAGAACCTTTTCTCTATTATTTTTCATAAAGCCAAGAAAACGACTCCACTCATTTTTGACCCAAACTGAATTATAATATTCATACTTTGTTCCTATTGCAAGCAGTATTTTTGCTGAATAAAGCGCAGCAAATATGTATGGCTCAAATTCTTGCCCTAACTTATCTTCAAGAGTAATGCGGGAGAAAAATACTTTGTATCCCTTTAATGTAAATGCGTCATAAATATCCTGCGCCATAACGGAATCCTTGGTTCGCTGTCCGTTCTCATCATTTTCCTTGTAGCAGATAAATATATCAAAAGGCTCCTCTTTTTTTGCAATATTGAGTATTTCCCTTTGCAGTTGATCAATTTCTTTTGCTTCATTGCGATAAAGCTGTAAAGCCACGCTGTCGGCATATTCACACGCCAGATCAAAGTCGTAATCATCAAAAATACTGCTGTAAGAGGTTCTGTGACAGGTAGGTATCTTCTTTGCGGTTTTTGGATCGTCCACATACTCAATACCGAATTTACACAAACACAACCCCCAGTAGGCTTCCGCTTCCTCTGAAAACTCCGCAACAATACTTTCGTAAACAGAAGCCGCTTTGTCAAATTCACAAGCACTCCTAAGTCTGTTTGCACGGTTGAACAGGTTTATTTTCTTCTCGTTATTTGCATTGGGAACAGTTTGTTTAGTGCCGCAGTATTCGCACTCGCATACTGTCATTCCCTCAGTTATATCCAAATTCCCGCCGCACATTTTGCATTTTAAAACAGCCATTATAATACCTCATCTTTTCTTTTATTTTTTATCTATCCTTATTTAATTTACAAAGGCGATTCCTCTTCAAAATATTCATTCAAAATCAATAATCCTTTTCTTGACCGCAATATGTGCATTTGGGATTAAAAAGTCCCTTAAATGTACCACCACAATGCTGGCACATGCGATCCAAACGACGTTTAGAGAAAAGTCGTTCATAGTATATCTTCTCCTTGTTCTCATCAAAGAAAAACTTATATCCGACTATATCACATTGGTTATTGTAGTTTGTACCAGTCGCAAGAATCGTACCATCATGCCGTATACCAACAGTATGATTATTGCTGCAAGCAATAACAACAACATCTGTCCAACCAGAAACATTACACTGACCACAATCGTTTTTACCGCACGCAACAACAGTTCCATTGCTTTTAATACCAACCACATGAGTATTGCTAGCTGATATTCCAACGATATCTGTCCAATTAACACACGCGCCCTCACCAAATCGATCAAGTAAAGCATCGCCAGCCACGCAAATTGTACCATCTCTTTTTACGCCATATGTTGCTCGGCTGCTACAACAAATGACTGCTATATCCTTCCAACCCTTGATATCACATTGCCCGCTATTAGCCTCAACCTCATTCAAGCCATCGTAAAAATTTTTTCCTCCACAAGCAACAACAGAACCATCCTTTTTGAGACCTACTGTATGATAATCTCCACATGCAATATCTATAATGTCGCACCATGAAGAAACCTCACATGATTGATCAAAATTATCTCCTGCAGCTATAACAGTACCATCTCTCTTTAGGCCTATTGTATGGTGGTACTCGCAAACAACTTTTTCTATATTTGTCCAGTTATAACTTATAGGTGTATAACATTGTATCTTACCATCGTACCATCTGTTTTGGCAAATTTCCATTACATCACCGGAACACGTAGAATATGTAAAGAAATTGATAGATGCGTTGTCACGGGAAATGAATTCATGTGCAAGTGTTGCGGCATTATTAATGGGAGCAAAATTATATAACTTACGTTTATTTATGTCACCAGTGCTACCAGTACCAACAACACAGCCATTTAGCAATAATATGCTTGTATACCTACCTCCACAGGAAATTCTTCGAGATAACAGTCTAAACATTTCTTGTGGATTTTTCAAATGATGGAAAGTTTTATCATAAAGTTCCTTTGCTTGTACAATAGCGGCGTTTATTCTTTTGCGTTCTTCAGGCGTAGCGTAGGTCAATGCTTTTTTAAAATTAATAGATGATGTATCGTATTTTTTTGGTTGTAGTGCAATATCGTTCTCATTTCTGATTAAGTTCTCAATCATAAATTTGCCCAAGTAGGCTTTAGCATTCTCTGGATTAATATCAAGAACTTTTTCACAATAGGAATCAGCTGTATTCCAGTCTCCATCTTCCAAAAACATAAATGCCCTTTTCAAAAGAGGTTCTGTTTGCGGATGTTCAGAAATTACAGAAACAGAAAGCGGTTCGGCTTTTTCAGGTTTGAATATTATTTTCCCGATTCCTCTAACCAAATCTTGCAGAAATCCGACTTTCCCCATATCCTGCCCTTGGATATTTTTAAATTCCTGCGGCATATCATAAGCGTCAATATCAGCATAGCAGGGAATTAAAACCTTTTTCTTGTCTGTTTTCATAAAATTAAGAAAACGTCCCCACTCATTTTTAACCCAAACTGCATTGTAATACTCAAACTTTGTTCCTACAGCAAGCATTATTTTTGCCGAATAAAGCGCAGAAAATATGTAAGGCTCATATTCCTGTCCAAGCTTATCTTCAAGGGTAATACGGGAAAAAAATACTCTGTATCCTTTTGATGTGAGAGCTTCATAAATATCTTGTGCCACAACGGAATCCTTTGTTCTTTCTCCGTTTTCGTCACTTTCCTTGTAGCAGATGAATATATCAAAAGGCTCTTCGTTATTTGCAATATTAAGGATTCCCTTTTGCAGACGGTCTATTTCTTTAGCCTCACTGCGATAAAGATGCAATGCCACGCTGTCGGTATACTCACAGGCTAAACCAAAATCGTTGTCATCAAAAATACTGATGTAAGAGGTTCTGTGACAGGTAGGCATTTTCTTTGCGGTTTTCGGATCATCAACATATTCAATACCGAATTTGCATAAACACAACCCCCAGTATGCTTCCGCCTCTTCGGGAAACTCCGCAACAATACTTTCATAAACAGAAGCCGCCTTATCAAATTCACATGCACCTCTAAGTCTGTTGGCGCGATTAAAAAGGTTGATTTTCTTTTCGTCATCTGCGTTTGGCACTGTTTGCTTGGAACCGCAGTATTCACATTTGCAGACAGTTGAACTTTCTGTTATTTCTAAATTACCACCGCACATTTTGCATTTAAAGATTGGCATAATTATTTCCTCACTTTTTAACTATTAAAGTGAAAATATACTGTTTCTTATCATTTTGTATAAATATGTATTAATAAGACATTTCAGCTCTTATCAATAATCTTTTTCTTTTCCACACACAGAACACTTCTTTGAAAAAACTCCCGTAAAATTTCCACCGCAGTATTGACAAAGACCTTGTTCTTTGCGAAACATGGTCGTTAGATTTTTCATGCGGTTATTTATTTCAGCTTGTTTCTCTTTATCCTTTTTTATTGCCTCAATTTCTTTGATTTTCATTTTGCAGATTTCGATCAGCTCGTTAGCATCCTTCCAGCCGGAAATGGATTCAAAAATTTTAATAGCTTGCTCATAGTAGACGATTTTATCTACATTCATACTTATTTTGCCGGAAGAATACGCAGCGTCCTTGCGGCACTCCTCTGCTTTTTCGACACACTGTTTGGAAAGAACATCAGCGTCCCTAAATCCGGAAATTGATTTGAACTGTTCAACAGCGGTTTTATATTCTTCTTCGTTACTTGCCGTTTGCATCACATTTAAGGCACTGTTGTAAACATCTTCTTTGATACGTTCGCTTATATTTGCGACGTATTCTTTTATCGTACTTTTCGAGATTTCATCTGCAAAACGAAGAAATTTTTGATAATTGGCATTGTTGTCAAAGGGCTTATCTAAATCTGCAAGTTCTTTTGGGGATCTTACTCTTAATTCTGCACAAAGCCTGCACAAATAAGCATGTGGGTTTTTTACATTAAGATCTAAAACTTTCTCACAGTATTCATATGCTTTATCCCAGTCGGAGTCCTCTAAAAAAGCATAAATGCGATCTGTAAGAGAATTCTCGGTAGGACTGCCTATACTTACTTGTTGTACAACGACCCCTTTATTCTGCACTTTCAAAGTTTTGGGATTAAAAAATCTTTCAATATTGGCAACCAAATCCTGAAATGCTCTCGGGCTATTCAGATCCTGCCCCTGCAATTTATTGAATTCCTTGGGTATATCGTAGGCATCAATATCCTTATAGCAAGGAATAAGCATTTTTTCCTTATTATTTGCCATTAAAGCAATATACCTGCTCCACTCATTCTTTACCCAAACAGCATTGTAATACTCATATTTTGTGCCCACCGCAAGCATTAACTTTGCAGAATTTAATGCGGAAAAAATGTAAGGCTCATAATCTTGTCCCAATTTTGATTTCAAGGTTATTCTTGAATAGAACACCTTGTAGCCCTTTTCCGTTAGCACATCGTAAAGATCGTGGGCAAGCTCGCTGTCAATAGTTCTTGCACCGTTCTCATCACTTTCCTTATAACAAATAAAAATATCAAAAGGCTCTTCATTTTTTGCAATATTGAGTATTTCCCTTTGCAGCCGGTCTATTTCCTTTGCTTCATTACGATAAAGCTGCAAAGCCACGCTGTCGGCATATTCACACGCCAGGTCAAAGTCGTTATCGTCAAAAATACTGATGTAAGAGGTTCTGTGACAGGTAGGTATCTTCTTTGCGGTTTTTGGATCGTCCACATACTCAATACCAAATTTACATAAACACAACCCCCAGTAGGCTTCCGCTTCCTCCGAAAACTCCGCAACAATACTTTCGTAAACAGAAGCCGCTTTGTCAAACTCACAAGCACTTCTGAGTCTATTGGCACGGTTGAACAGATTTATTTTCTTCTCATTATCCGCATTTGGAACAGTTTGTTTAGTACCGCAGTATTCGCACTCGCATGCTGTCATTCCCTCGGTTATTTCCAAATTTCCGCCGCATATTTTGCATTTAAATACTGCCATGTTAAACTTTTCCTTTCACAATAGTTTTTTACTTATTCAACCTTTACATTAAATTACATCCTTATATTCAAGCTTCAACTCATTTTCTATTCTTATAATCTCATTCAACCGATTGTTTAGTTCTGTTTTTCTGTATATGTCAAACACACCGAGCTTTGTCTTTTCAATATATATTGAGCGTTTTTTATTTCTAATAGCGTCAATTTTTTCCGAATATTCAAGCCAGCGAAGTTGTTTTTTTGCTGTTTCTATAGCCGTGGCACTATCTTTGAAGCCCCTTAATTTCTCTAACAGCTCAATACCTTTTTTGACTTCCTTAATAGAATCCTTTTGTACCATTTCTAAAGCGGGATAGTACAAACCTAAGGTTTTGGCACCTTCTAAACATTTTTCAGCTAAATCAGCCGAGTCAGAAAACTCCCCAAGTGATGAAAAAATCTCAGCAGCGGTTTTGTAGCTTATTTCATCTTTAGCGTTGTTCATTATGTAACATGCTTTTTTATATAAATATTCATTGGCATTTTTCTTACATTTTTCATATAGCTTAACCGAATCGGAAAATTCATTGNGTGATGAAAAAATCTCAGCGGCAGCTTTGTAGCCTATTTCGCTATCTGCGGCGTTCATTGTATCACACGCCTTTTTATATAAACACTCTTTGACGCATTCTTCACATTTTTTTGCCATTTCAGCCGCATTTAAACTCTTTCCGGTCAAATCCGAAAAGTCACCAAGAGACGAGAACAGCTGGGCTGCATCTGTATAGTCAGCTTCACCATTAGCGTTATCCATTTTAAAGCACGCCAAATTATACAAAGACTGATCGTTATAGCTTTTCATCTCTTTTCTAAGTGAATCATCGCCAAAACGAATCACTTTTTTGTAATTGTTGTTTTTATCAATAGGATTCTTCAAATTAACCATTTCGGACAGATTGTGTAGTCCAAACTCTATACAAAGCTTGATCAAATAAGCTTGTGGATTTTCCGGCTCTTGATCCAGTACTTTTTCACAATACTCATCAGCCCCCTGCCAATTTCCGTCCTCTAAGAAAATAGATGCGCGCTTAAGCAGAGGTTCTATACTCGTTGAAGCAGTCATAACAACAGGTTGTTGCGTGTCCGCATTTGAGGAGATTTGTGTAGATTTTGGTATAAGTCTCTCGATATTTGAAATCAAATCCTGAAACGCCCTTGGATTGTTCAAATCCTGCCCCTGCAAATGATTAAATTCCTTAGGTATATCGTAAGCATCAATATCACGATAGCAAGGAATGAGCGTTTTCTCTTTATTCGTAGTCATCAACGCAAGAAACCTGCTCCACTCATTTTTTACCCAAACTGCATTGTAATACTCATATTTCGTACNNACCNCNNGCATTACCTTTGCAGAGTTTAATGCCGAAAAGATGTAAGGCTCGTAGTCCTTTCCAAGCTTTGCCTTAAGAGTAATACGGCTGTAAAACACCTTGTAGCCCTTTTCAGTAAGCACATCGTAAAGATCGTGGGCAAGCTCACTGTCAACCGTTCTTGCACCGTTCTCATCACTTTCCTTATAACAAATAAAAATATCAAAAGGCTCTTCATTTTTTGCAATATTGAGTATTTCCCTTTGCAGCCAGTCTATTTCCTTTGCTTCATTACGATAAAGCTGCAAAGCCACGCTGTCGGCATATTCACACGCCAGGTCAAAGTCGTTATCGTCAAAAATACTGATGTAAGAGGTTCTGTGACAGGTAGGTANCTTCTTTGCGGTTTTTGGATCGTCNACATACTCAATACCGAATTTACATAAACACAACCCCCAGTAGGCTTCTGCTTCCTCTGAAAACTCCGCAAGAATACTTTCGTAAACAGAAGCTGCTTTGTCAAATTCACAAGCACTTCTAAGCCTGTTGGCGCGGTTGAACAGGTTTATTTTCTTCTCGTTATCCGCATTTGGAACAGTTTGTTTAGTGCCGCAGTATTCGCACTCGCATGCTGTCATTCCCTCGGTTACATCCAAATTCCCGCCGCACATTTTGCATTTGAAAACTGCCATGAGAATATCCTCGCTTTTATAAGATTTTTATTTCGTTTTACTTACCTTTATTTAATTTGCAAAGCCTATTCCTTTCGGCAAGCGTATTGCTTATTTTTTTACACAAGGGGAGGATCTCCGAATTGCGGCTCTCACTTACTGCTATTTGAAGCTCCGCAACCATATTTTCCAATTCAGACTCGATTTCCTTCAACACCTCAGAGCTTACAGGATCGCTGTACTTAAACTCGTCCGATAGCCCTTGAAGGATTTTCCGCCATTTTTCCTCATCACATTGCTCTGCTAACGGATATACTATTGATCTTAATGCTGTCATGCATGAAGTGCTTATCTCAAGTTTTGTATCCTGTTTTACTATTTCATCGCGCATCGTATCAGCGGCAACAAATCCAACGACTGCTACCGCAAGCAATATTACAAAAACTATAGCAGAAACCCACAACGGAATTATTTCTGCCAAAATCATAAACAATATGCTTAAAATCAGCTGTACACCCATATATACAACGCTGATTCGTGCTATCGGAAAGCCGTAAAACCTGCTTTTTGCTTTATTGGAGCCGCTAAAGGCGGTTTTTAACACATAAATTTGTGCAAGAACGGAAATTACACCGAATATATATGACAGCCAAAACGTTTCCGTCATTTTAAACGGCGGTAAAAACGAAATCGCAGAGAAAACCGCAAGAATGATGAATACAACTGCCAAGCCTCTTATTTGATTCTTTTTCATAATTATAAAAGCCTTTCCTTAATATTTTTATTCTTCTCTTTTTTTGCCGCAGTTATTGCAAAAATTGCCAACTATGCTCTTGTTTCCGCAGCTGCACTCCCACGTATCCGATTGAGGTTTAGAACGCTTTGCTCCACAGTTGTTACAGAAATTGCCTACTACACCTTTTTGTCCGCAAGCACAATCCCATGTATCCAAAGGTTTATTTTCAGGACGCTTTGCACCGCAGTTATTGCAGAAATTGCCTGAAATCTCCTTTTGTCCGCAACTGCAATCCCATAAGCCTTTTATACCGTTGCTTACCGTTTGCCCTATTCGTGAGGTCTCTGACATTACAGGGTTAATAGCGTCCTTGGTCATTCCTATAACTCCGCTCATTGCTCCAATTCCAATTCCAAGGCTTGCTAAATCGCCTAAAGCACCAGCTCCAACTGTACCATTTCCGCCTATTCCGTTTTTCATTGCTTCCAAGCCGACTTGACGGGAGGTTTCTTGCTGATATGTATATCCCTTCATCTTCATTTCCATTGCTTCCGCTTCGGCTTGCATTTTGTATGCTTCCGCTTCTGCCTGTGCCTTGACCTTGAGGGACTCTGCTTCGCCTTGCGCTCCGATAATCTGTAATCTTGCGGCGGTAGTGGCTTCCACTTCCTTTCTTTGTGCAGCTGCCTCCGCCTCGCTTTTTTTGATTTGCTCCTGACGAACAAGCAAGTATTGCTCGGCGTATTGCTGCTTCATTCTTTTAAAGTTTGGATCATCATCGGGAGTAAGCACACTGCTTACAAAAAACTCAGTCATTTCTAGGCCGTAATCCGCAAGATAACGGTTAAGCTGCTCTTTCAGCTCCGTTGAAAGAATAATCAGATTTTCGTCAATTTCAAGAATATTTATACCACAAGCTTTTATGGATTGAGCAAGGTAGGTTTTTACTTGGGTCATAATCATTGCTCGAAAGTAGCTTTTTCCGTTACCTATTCCCAAAATATCCGACTGCTTTAAACTGCCCGTTGTACCTATAAGCTTTAGTAGCAGTTTTCTTGAATTGGTAACTCTGATGTTAAATTCGCCACTTGCTCCCAACTCAATATGAAGTCCCGAAGCAGGATCGAACATTCTGATTTTTGAATCGGTGCCCCACTTGACGCCCATAACCACCGTTAAATTGATATAATAAACTTCGGAGTGGAAGGTTCCCTCCGTATCGGTAGGAAGATTATATATTTTTTCTAACATAGGAAGCTGCTGTGTTTCTAAGGTATAGCGTCCTGCGCCGAATAGGTCGAGAGCTTGACCGTCCTTAAAAAATACTGCTTCCTGACTTTCATGGACAATAAGCTGCGAGCCGTAATTGAAATCCTCAATAGGATGCTTCCATACCAATGTGTCGTTGTCACCTTCATACTTGATAATGCTTGCCAATCCATCTTTTTTTATTTCTTCGCTTTTTATGCGTTCAACAACATCGTTTATATGATCGCAGACTGGACAGGTATAAGTGGAAGCACCCTTATTTACAAGCAATCTAATGCCACATTGAGCGCAAGATATTTCTGCCGTCTTGGTTTGCTCGTAAAAAGTGTTTATGGATTTGTGGCAAACAGGACAAATCGCCTTATCTCCGTTAGTCTGATTAAAAACCACCGTGTTACCACAGTGAGGACATTCCCTTGATGAAAGTTTATCCGTGCGCACATTTATAGTGTAGCCACAGAAGCAATCAATCTTTTTTCGGGCAAAAAAACCCGTTTTCCCTTCAGCAAATCTGCCGCATCTTGGACACTCAATTACAAATTTTCCCATTTTGATTTACCTCAATTCTCAGTTATTTGTATGTTTTCCAATGCGAATTCCATACATAAAATTAAAATTTCATTCCGGGTTCTTCCAGTATCGGCAGCAACTTTGTCAATTTCAGCAAGCATATCCTTTGGCAACCGCATCGAAATGACAGTGCTTTCACCATTGTACTTGTGGGGACGAAGCGTTAGTTTCTTATCACTCATATGTTTCTCCTAATAAAATTGAGGGTGTAATCTTTTGTAATACATTTGTAATTATTATAACAAATTTCTACTTAAATGTCAATATTTTTACATAAAATAGCTATATCTTTTCACATGTATTAATAAAATGACCGCAGTTTTTAGCTGCAGTCATTTTTATTATTAAGCAATACTGTTATAATGAGGGTTTATCGTGGTATCTTTAACTTTGTTACTCCCCCGCTTCCCAACGGCTAACCGCCTGTCCTGTTATTCCGAGTGCGGTCGCAAGCATTTCCTGTGAAACACCCTTTTCTTTCCTAAGCTCGTGTATTTTCTTTCCTATGTTCAATTTCATATTTTGTACCTCATTTCATTATTCACCGGTGTAATTATAATATAGCAGAAAGCGAGATATATTTCAATTATCAATTAGTTGTGGAGTATTCAACTAATGATTGAATGTTCGCTTTTGTCCCGCCTCTGATGCAATAACGAGCATATTCTAAAGTTTTTTAATTTTTTGCCGATATAACATATATTTACACAAGGGCAAAAACCGAAATTTTAATGTTAACCAAAGAAAATCACCAATAGAAGTGAATTTGCTGTTAGTAATTTTTTGTATAAATCAACACATGTTTTCAAAATGACAACTTAATTCGCCCAACTGTAAACATAATTTTGATATAATTTTATTGTGCATAGCGAGGTGATACAACGTGAATTCAACATTTTCTTCCAGGCTGAAGGAACTCAGAAAAAATAAAAATTTGCGTCAGGAGCAGGTAGCGAGAGTGATAGGAGTAAATAAAAGCGCGATTTCTTCTTACGAAAACGATTTGAGACAGCCTTCCTTCGACACTCTTGTCAGATTGGCAAATCTTTACAGCGTCAATACGGATTATCTTCTCGGACAGACAAACAGCAGAACCATCGATCTTTCCGGATTGACCGAAAAAGAAGCGGTCATAATATGCGATCTGGTAGCGTCCATGTCGCAGAAAAACAAAAAAAAGAACAACCTGTAAACGGAATCACAAGTTTGAAGCGGCTTGAAAACCTAACCGTGGTATAGGAGGTACACAGATGCAAAACAATAACAGCAGAGAACAGCTGCGGCAAATTTATCGGCAAGAGGACACCGGGCAAAGAGCCTATATACCCGCAAAACCAAAAATCGATCCCAATGAGCGGAATAAGCTGTTTCGTGTTTGCGCCTATTGCCGAGTATCTACGGATAACGATCAGCAGCTTTCGTCCTATGAGCTTCAGCATGCTCACTATAAACAGCTTGTTCAGGATCACCCAAACTGGAGCTTAAAACACATATACGCCGATGAGGGCATTTCGGGTACCTCGCTGAAAAAACGCGATGATTTCAACGCAATGATAGAGGCTTGCCGCCGCGGTGAATACGACCTTATATTAACTAAAAGCGTATCCCGTTTTGCAAGAAATCTCGTGGACTGTGTTTCGCTTGTCCGAATGCTTAGACAGCTGACTCCTCCGGTAGGAGTATTCTTTGAAACCGACAATCTTTACACACTTGATGAAAATACCGAATTAATGCTGTCTTTCCTTGCTACCTTTGCGCAGGAGGAGTCGGTAAAGAAAAGCGAAGCCATGAACTGGTCTTTAAAGCAACGGTTCAAGGACGGAAAGTTGCTTACTCCCGCGCCGCTGGGGTACGATCGACCCAAGGACGTTACGGGAAGATACATAAAATACGCTCCCCTCGAAATCAACGAGGCGGAAGCAAAAATCGTAAGGCTTATATATGACGCGTACCTTTCCGGGCGTACACAAAATGAGATCGCGGATTTTCTTACCGACATCGGCTGCAAAACCAAAACAGGTAGCTCCGAGTGGAACGGCAGCTCAATCGGATACATACTTGCCAACGAGAGATACTGCGGAAATGTGCTTACTTGGAAAACCTTTACGGCAGATCTGTACGAACACAAGCATAAAAAGAACCGTCGGGACAGAGATCAGTATTTGTATACGCAGCGGCACGACGCAATAATATCCGAAGAAAAATTCAAAGCGGTACAGGCGCTTATTGAAAATCGAAAACACAGCGTTCGCGGAACTTTGCCGCTTCTTCATGTGATCGGCAAAGGAATCTTTCGCGGCTTTGTTCCCGTCAATCATCACTGTGTAAACGACGACCCTAATGTTTACCGCAATACCTCTGACAGTGTTAAGGGCACCGTAAAGCTCAAACGGATAGACAAGAATATTTTCAGTGCTTTTGACCTTACAGGTTATCAGGTTGTCAGAAGTCCGTTCACCCAGATGCGATATGAAGGGCCGTCGATCACAATTTCCGCAAATAAAATCTCATTCAACGCTTTCAGTTTGAAAGAACTGGAGAATATTGACTATGTACAGATGCTTTTACACCCTGCCAAAAGAAAAATTGCAATAAGACCGTGTAAAGAACACGACGGCAACAGCATAAGCTGGAATTACGGCAGTAAAAAGCCCGTATACTCAAAAACCCTGAGCTGCCCGTATTTCATTAACGCACTTCGCGGTATTATGAAATGGAATCCCGATTATACATACAGGATAAGGGGCACTTGTGCAAAACGCGGCGAGGAGCGGATAATCGTCTATAACCTTAACAATGCCGTTCCGTCCGTATCGGCGGTGCAAAGCGGTGAAGTCAGACCGGTTAAAAAACGTGTTGAGCTTTGCCCGGAAGAATGGACAGATGATTTTGGCGAAGAATTTTACGAGCATATGCTTGAAAACAGGTTTTACTACATCGCGCCCCATACCGAATGGCACGCTATGATCGAAAGCACTCCCGTGTCGGGATCGGAACAGCATGCCGTTCCTACGGCAGATGACCTGAAATCAAGCACGGAATATATAAAAAGAGGAGACACTGAGGCAGATAATGGAGAATAACTCGCTTGAACAGATTTTCAATAATACGGAATCAATTGAAGAACAGGAAGAAAACGATGTCGTTGATCTGGCAGGGTACCAGGTCACAAGAGCGGAATTTTTCTCCCACACAAAAGAACCCGCAATAACGATATGGGATACTCGTATTAAGTTCAATATGGCTTGTTTGCGGAAATTTCCGGGCGTAACGCATATTCAGATCCTTATACACCCCGAACAAAAACGCCTTATCATTCGTCCGTGTCCGCCCGACGCACCCGACTCTCTTCGCTGGGCAAAAAACGGCGGAAATAAGGAGCTCCAAAATCGTGATCTGCTCTGCCGTATATTCGCCGCCAAAGTATTCGATCTGATGGGGTGGGATAGGCAGTACCGCTATAAAATGCTTGGAAAACCCGCCGCCTGTAACGGAGAGATTTTATTTCTTTTTAATCTGACAGACTTTGAGTTGTTTGTCGGAGGCGCAAAGAAAAAAAGCTCCTATCTGCCCGGGGAATGGAGAGACTATTTCGGTATTCCCGCGGAGCTGCATGAGGATTCGTATAAAATTGACATAGCCGACGGCTATATCACTACAGACCAAGCTTAGGAGGCGTAAAATGTCAGAGGTTCGGCTTACAAATGATATTCCCGAGATCAGTATTAAAGGCTTTAAGGTTGTCAGCGGAGAAATGTTTGCTCGTCCTCCGAAGAAAATCGGACCTACCTGTACTATCTGGCACGATCACATTGCCTTCAGCAAAACCGCACTCAACGCTTTAAACAACTGCGAACGCGTACGCATTGAAATAAACCCGAAAGCAAAATGTTTGCTGCTTGTACCCGTGACAGAAAAGGACAAGGATGGCATACGCTGGACTAAAGATTTAAAGGAGCCCGCAACAAGGAAGATCGGATGTAAATTATTTTCGTCGCAGTTGTATGAAGCGTGGGGTTGGAAGCTCGACACGGTATACCGTACTTCTGGAAAAATCGTGTCCGCGGATAAAAAAATTATGCTGTTATTTGATTTCAATGAACCGGAGACATGGAAAAGAAAAATGAAGGTGAAGAAAAATCAGAATGTACGAAACTAAAATCTCTTTTTATCTGAAATCAAACCGAGTCCATATTTATACGGAAGTACTGCGAGCCATCGGAAGTCCTAAGCGCATTTGTTTTATGATCGGGAAAAACGGAAGAACACTTTTGATCGCCCCATATGAAAAACGGGACTTCAAGTCACACGGCGTGCCGGACAAGGTTTACAAAAGTGTTGTCAGTATGGAGATAAACAGCATCAGGTTATGCAGGCTTATCGCCGAAGCTCATAACTGGGATATTACACGTTCATACCGCGTTCCGGGCAAAATCAACATTAAGCAGAATGTAGCCGTTTTTGATTTATCAAATGCAGAGATCATACGGAAAAACAGTATCGGTAAATAAACGAAAAAACAGCTCCGTCTCGTTAACCGAAACGGAGCTGTATTCATATCAATAATTTATCCATTTTTTATCGCAATAGCAAGTTTTCCCATTATGCAGGATTTCCGCCCAAGTATACCCGCCGTTATTTACGGTTTTCCCTGTAAGCTGAACCGCCGTACCCTTAGCCAGCTTAGCAACGATTTTCCCACTAATGCTTGCCGTCTCCCTCACATTAACGGGAGCATTTGTTTTTCCCGCAATATAATTGGCTGTACCTAAGCCAACGCCCGTTTTGGTCACCCCCGTATCATCCTCAATAACAGGACACTGACACCACCAAGCCCAGCCCCTATCTGAAAACTTAGTCTTAACGACTCCGTCCCCGAACCTACTCAAAGTACACTCAATAACCTCGCC
>JAAVIG010000004.1 GCA_014796735.1 Oscillospiraceae bacterium | reverse complement strand
ATCATTTTAGCATGTACAACAACATTGCCAAAATAGACATTATTAAATTTTAAATTTATTAACAGGAGAAAAAATAAAATGAAAACATTCATAAGAAAAATTACAGCATTACTTATTGCTTTGACAACATCAGTTTCAATGTTCGGCAACAACACATATGCGTATGAAGCTGAGAAAAACGATCTTGTTCAGATAGGTGAGTACGAATGTTATGTGATTGAAGGTCAATACTATACTGAAATAGATGGCGAAACCTACCTTGTCATCAACCTTGATGAAAATGTAACTGAAGATGATGGATCAAACATAAGCTTTTATACGACCAACTGGCAGAATGGACGTGTGGTGGATATTTCCGACGGTTCGACCTACAGTGATACTATGAACGCTTCACAAGCTGACGATTGCACACCTATTATTCAAGGAAATCCAAGCAATGGATATAAAATTACAATAGCATCCCTGCCTTGGTATAACCAATATGAAGTCAATGTACATTATTTTTGCTCCGCATATAATCAGTGGCATTCAGAAGTAAGAACTCTTAAATTTTTTATGGAATTTGCTACAAGCAATATTTTGTTTGCAGGAAGTACTGCACAGCTAATAACAAAAATTTGTGTAGAATTCTACCATGATGGTTCTACGGGGAAATTCCCTTTTACATACACTATACAACAGTGTTAATCAAAGCGTGTTCATTCAAGGAGGTAATGTAATATGAGTACAGGCGAAGCTTTACCAAAAGAGGCAAACGTTAAAAAAATTAAAAACATATTTAACAAGGTGTGGGAAATATTCAAGGGTTTGATAATTGCCGTTGCCGCTGTCGTCCTTATCGGAGACACTGTGGTTCTGTATATGCTTTGCAATTATGTGACGTCGCGAGATAGTATCATTGAACTGAATATGCCCTACTATATGCAAACGCAGGATCATCTTGATCTTGTAGCAATGTATGAGAAAGCTCCGGACAGCCCCGAATACAAGGCTATGCTGAAGGCATTCAACACCAAGTACAGTGTTCCTTACAAAAACAGTCAGGCTTATATGGACTTAGCGAAAGCATACACGGAAAATCCTAACAGTGAGGAATATGAAAGGCTGCTTGAAAAATTTCTTGAGGAGTTTGATATACCGATTGAAAATATTTCCTTCGAGGAGTCTCCTTTTTAAATATATTTTAAATTCCAATCAGTAATTTTAAGCAACTTGAATAGCACTGCGCACAATGATTTGTTTTATGATTATTTCGGATAGGGACGCTCTCTTTTGCGGGGCGTCCCTATTTAGTAAAGTTAAAAGGTAAAGTCAAAACTAAAAATATCTTGAAAAAATCCGATAAATATGGTATACTATTCCAATAAATTATATTTTTACAGCGGTTAACAGTATTACACATAAAACGAAAGGATAAAAACATTGTCAATAAAAACAGTAAGCCAAGAGGAGCTGAACGAGCAGAAAATGTACATGCAAAAGGTTCGCTCCGTAACTCACACATATTTTGAAAAGCCTCTTGCCTACGTTCACAGCTACGGCTGTCAGCAGAACGTTTCCGACGGCGAAAAAATAAAGGGAATGTTGGAGGAAATGGGCTACGGCTTTACCGATACTCTTTCCGAAGCGAAATTCATTCTTTTCAACACCTGTGCCGTAAGGGAAAACGCGGTGGACAGAGTTTTCGGCAACGTAGGCGCGTTAAAGCATTTAAAAAAGAAAAACCCCGATCTTATAATCGCGGTCTGCGGCTGCATGGTGCAGCAGGAGGAGACCGCGGGGAAAATAAAAAGCACATTCCCCTTTGTGGATATGATCTTCGGCACTCATGTGCTCCATACCTTTCCCGAGCTTCTGTTCGGGATACTCTTCGAGGGCGGAAGAATACTTGAAATACCCGACAGCGAGGGAGTTATAGCCGAAAATATCCCCGTAAAAAGAGAAAGCGGCTTTAAAGCAAGCGTCCCCATTATGTACGGCTGCAACAACTTCTGCACCTACTGCGTAGTACCTCTCGTTCGAGGGAGAGAGCGTTCACGAAAGGCGGAGGACGTTATTTCCGAGGTAAAGGGGCTTGTGGAAAATGGCTATAAGGACATTTTACTGCTGGGACAGAATATAAATTCCTACGGAAAGGGTACCGAGATCGATTTTCCCGAGCTGCTGTCAAGGCTTGACAGGATAGATGGCGAATTTAAAATAGAGTTTATGACCTCTCACCCCAAGGACTGCACCGAAAGGTTAATAGACGTTATTGCGGGCAGCGAAAAAATATGTCATCATCTGCATTTGCCGGTGCAGTGCGGCAGCGACAGAATATTAAAGCTTATGAACAGGCATTACGACAAGGCTCATTACTTGAAGCTCGTTGACTACGCCCGCGAAAAAATACCCGATCTTAATCTTACAACCGATATTATAGTGGGATTTCCCGGAGAGACAAGGGAGGATTTCGAGGAGACCTTACAGCTTATGAAAAGAGTTTGCTTCGATTCCGCATTTACCTTTATTTTCAGCCCGCGCAAGGGAACTAAGGCTGCCGAAATGGACGATCCCGTAAGTGCGGAGGAAAAAGGAAAGTGGTTCAGAGAGCTGCTTGAGGTGCAGGGAGAGTGCGGCAGCAAAAGCTATCGGAAATATGTGGGGAAAACCGTCAGAGTGCTTTGCGAGGGTAAGGGAAGAACCTCGGAGGAGTATTTTACCGGTAAATCAAGAGAAAATATTATCGTTGATTTTAACGGTGATGAAAAGGATGTCGGAACTTTCCTGAATGTCAGGATAACCGAGGCCAAGGCTTGGGCGCTGATTGGGGAAAAGGTTTGACTCAGGCAGAAATATATAAACCAACGGCTGCAAAATTTGGGATATACTCGAAAGGAGCACATCATGAGCGAAGAAAGAAAGCAGATAAATTATGCTGTTGCATGTGTCGGTGAGTTTGCCCGAAAGCACGGCTTGAACGTAAAAGACGCATTTTGTTTTTTGTTTCGGTACAAGGCGATCGAGTTTTTAAAAGAAAACTACGATATAGAACACACATTGTCGCTTGACGATGCGCTTGACGATATGCTGACGGTCTGTGAACGCAACGGGGGAAATCTCGCATGATACTGTATCACGGAACAAATATTGACATACAGATGATCGATTTGGCGTTATGCCGTCCGTACAAGGATTTCGGCAGAGGGTTTTATACTATGGAAATTCCCGAACAAGCGCGGAAAATGGCAAAGCGCGTTGCGAGGATTTACGGCGGTGAGCCTGTTGTAAACGTATACAAGATCGATGACGATTTTATGAAAAAAGTCGGATTGAATATTAAGGATTTCGGAGATGTTCCGTCGGAAAGCTGGGCTTTGTTTGTAATGAACAAACGAAATAAGAGCTTTACCGACTTTGAGAGTGCTGACTGCAATTTCGACTGCAAGTATGAAATTGTTCGCGGTCCGGTGGCAGATGATGATATGACTATGCTTTTTCGGCAGTATCAGAATGAGCTGATCCCTTTTGAGGTTTTGATTAGGGGAATGACTTTTAAGAAAGTCACAAGTCAGTATTCGTTCCACACCGAAAGAGCGATACGGCTTTTGAAAAAAGAGGGCGTTTTATGATGACAAAGAAAGATCAGCTTATAGAGTACAGTATTCAAGATATTATTGAATATATCGTCAATGATCTGCGGGTAGAATATGACGAAGCCATGCGTATTTTTTATAATTCAAAGACCTTCGATAAGCTTTCCGATTCGGAAACGGGATTATACCTTGAAAGCTCGGCATATGTTTACGGTATTTTTCAAGACGAAAAAAATTTCGGAAATTTGATCCAGACAGAAGTGTAATCGCAATCTTCAATTTATCATACAAATTTATCATACAAAAATTTTATCACTTTACAAATCATACAAAATATGGTAAAATAATCACATATAATTTCTTAAACGGAGGTAAAACCAACGGTACTCAATATTGTTCTTGTCGAACCTCAGATACCGCAGAATACGGGAAACATTGCCCGCACCTGTGCGGTTACGGGTGCAAGACTTCACCTTGTCAAGCCAATGGGCTTTTCAATAGACGACAAAAAGCTTAAACACGCGGGGCTCGACTACTGGCATTTTTTGGATATAAGCTATTACGAGGGCTTGACGGATTTTTTTGATAAAAATAAGGGAGAGTTTTTTTACTACTCCACAAAAGCGGTAAATACATACTGCGACGTGGAATACCACGATAACTGCTATATAATTTTCGGCAGAGAGGACAAGGGCTTGCCCGAGGACTTGTTGTACCAAAATAAAGAAAGGTGCGTGCGTATTCCCATGATAGACGAGGCGAGGAGCCTTAACCTTTCCAACAGCGCCGCAATAGGAGCCTACGAGGTTTTAAGGCAGTGGGGCTTTCCCGAGCTGCAAAATAAAGGTCAGCTTACCAAATACGTTTGGAAATCGGAAAAAAATATATAAAAATAAAAATACGAAAGGAAAAAGATCATGCCAAAGGTAAAAATTATCACCGACAGCGGCTGCGACATTTCAAAGGAGGACGAGATTCGCTACAATATCGACATAATGTGCTTCGATATTACTTTGGGGGACAAAACCTTTGTTGAAAGAAAAACCGTTACCAATGAGGAATTTTTCGAGATAATCGACAAATCCCCCGAGCTTCCCAAAACAAGCCAGATCACCACAATACGCTTTGAGGAAAAATTCAAGGAATGTGTTGAAGAGGGATGGGAGGACGTTATCGTTGTTCTTATCAACTCTACCGGTTCTCAGACCTATGCCAACGCGGTGCTGGCTGAAAAAAATCTCCGTGAGGACGGCGCGCTTGGCAATACAAGGATCCACGTTGTCGACAGCCACTGCTACTCCCTCGGCTACGGATACCCAGTTGTGGAAGCTGCAAGAAAGCTTGAAGCCGGGCAGAGCTGCGAAATGGTGCTTGCCTTTATGGAGGATTGGTTCAACTGCTGCGAAATACACATAATCGGTTTTAACCTGCGACATATGAAAAAGTCCGGCAGAATAAGCGCGGCGGCTTCGTTCCTCGGCGAAATGCTTTCTCTGAAGCCCGTTATTTCTCTTATAGACGGGGAAACTATTGTGGTGAAAAAGAGCAGGGGCGAAAAAGCCGCCGTTAAGGACGCCGTTCAGTATATAAGCGAGCGTACCATTCCCGAAACGCCGTGGCATCTTCTCACCACCACAGCGCCCGAAATGGAGGAGCTTTTCCGCAAATCAATGGCGAAAAAAATGGGCTACGATCTCACAATGCAGGAGAGCTGCGGCGGAGTTGTCGCCTGCAATGCGGGGCCTTGCTTTATCGGTGTTATTACTAAGGGGAAGCCCAGAAGATAATATCCACTGTAAATAAAAACAGGGGCTGTGTAAAAAAAACTCAAAAAAATACCCGTCAGAACCAAGATAAAACGAGGTTTTGACGGGTATTTGTTATTGAGTAAGATGTTAACGCTCGAAGCGGCGGCTTCGCCTGCTTCTTTGTGTGTTGTAATTATTCACTTCGTGGGACTTTGTCCCCGCGGAGCGGTAGCTCCGCTTACACCCATACTTCCTTTTTGCAGTGCAAAAAGGAAGCGAAAAAGACATTTGCGGCTTTGCCGCTTTCAATTTTTCTTTTTTAGTTTTTTACAGCATCTTCTATGCTGTAAATTACTTATTGGCCTCTTCAACCGCAACCGCGCAAGCAACGGTAGCGCCAACCATAGGATTGTTGCCCATACCGATAAGTCCCATCATCTCAACGTGAGCGGGAACAGAGGAGGAGCCGGCAAACTGAGCGTCGCCGTGCATTCTGCCCATAGAGTCGGTCAGACCGTAGGAAGCGGGGCCCGCCGCAACGTTGTCGGGGTGGAGTGTACGTCCCGTACCGCCGCCGGAAGCAACGGAGAAGTACTTCTTGCCGTTTTCGATAGCCCACTTCTTATAAGTGCCCGCAACAAGGTGCTGGAATCTGGTGGGGTTGGTGGAGTTACCGGTAATGGAAACCTCAACGCCCTCCATTCTCATGATAGCAACACCCTCGGTAACATCGTTTGCGCCGAAGCAGCGAACCTTAGCCTTGTCTCCGTCGGAGAAAGCTACCTCGCGTACAACGGTAAGCTTGTCGTTGGAAATATCGTAGTCGGTCTCAACATATGTAAAGCCGTTGATTCTTGAAATAATGTAAGCAGCGTCCTTGCCCAAGCCGTTGAGGATAACTCTCAAGGGCTCTTTTCTTGCCTTGTTCGCAGTCCTTGCGATACCGATCGCGCCCTCAGCCGCGGCAAAGGATTCGTGACCTGCCAAGAAGCAGAAGCACTTTGTATCCTCCTCCAGCAGCATCTTGCCCAGATTGCCGTGACCTAAGCCAACCTTTCTGTTTTCCGCAACGGAGCCGGGAACGCAGAATGCCTGCAAGCCCTCGCCGATAGCGGCGGCAGCGTCGGAAGCCTTTGTGATACCTCTTTTGAGAGCGATAGCGGTGCCGAGAGTGTAAGCCCATACCGCGTTTTCAAAAGCGATAGGCTGAACGCCCTTAACGATCTCTTCAACGTTAATGCCCTTGGAAAGGCAAAGATCTCTTGCTTCTTCGATTTCCTTCATACCTAAGGATTCAAGACATGCGTTAACCTTATCGGCACGTCTTTCCTGACCTTCATATTTAGCCATAATCTTTATCTCCTTTCCTATTATTCTTCACGAGGGTCAATTTTCTTGACTGCCTCGTCGTATCTGCCGTACTGTCCTAAGTTAGCCTTGTATGCTTCGTCGGGTGTCTTGCCGTGGCGGATATCTTCAAGCATCTTGCCGATCTTTACGAACTGATAGCCGATAACTTCGCCGTTTGCGTCCAAGCCCAAAGAGGTTATGTAGCCTTCCGCCATTTCCATGTAACGAACGCCCTTAGCCTTTGTGGAGAAGATGGTGCCGATCTGAGAACGAAGACCCTTGCCCAGGTCCTCCAAGCCGGCGCCGATAGGCAGACCGTTTTCGGAGAACGCCGTCTGAGTACGTCCGTAAACTATCTGTAAAAACAGCTCTCTCATGGCAACGTTGATAGCGTCGCAGACAAGGTCTGTGTTCAGAGCCTCCAACAAGGTCTTTCCGGGAAGAATTTCACCTGCCATTGCGGCGGAGTGTGTCATACCGGAGCAGCCGAGGGTCTCAACCAATGCCTCCTCGATAATACCGTCCTTAACGTTTAAGGTCAGCTTGCAGGTACCCTGCTGAGGTGCGCACCAGCCCACGCCGTGTGTAAGACCGCTGATGTCGGCGATCTGATAAGGCTTTACCCATTTGCCTTCTTCGGGAATGGGCGCAGGACCGTGCTTGGGTCCCTTGGCAACAACGCACATTTTCTCAACTTCATGTGAGTAATTAATCATGCTTTAAGCTCCTTTCGGGTGATTTTATAAATAGAATTATTAAGGCAACGCCTTGTTCCTGTAATATTATACCAAAATCGGACGGCGATTTCAAGAGATTTGTAAAATTTTATAAAACAAAATCGGTAATTGACGTTCGCAATTACCGATTTTGTTATACCAATCCCATTTTAACCGGACGTAATACCCACAGGTTAAAATGGGATTGCACCCGAAGCACTAATCCCACATTTTAAAAAGGGATTGCACTCGAAACACTAATCCAACAGTTTTAAAAGGGATTAGTATTAGTATTAATTATTCAAAATAAATCACTCTGCCGACCTCATGCGTTTTGCACATTGCCTCCTGCATGCGGTCAAAAAGCTCATGATACCTGATATGATGCCCGTTATCCGACAGCTTTAAGGCACTTATGCGAAGCGTAACGGGAATTCTCTCTCCGTCGCACTCTATCGGCTGTCCGTTAAGCTCAATAACGCTCTTTGCCATTTTCTCCACGGCGTTTTTATCGCTCTCCCCCGTCACAACGGCGAATTCGTCTCCGCCTATCCTGAAAGCTATCATATCGTTTCCCGCCATAGCGTCGACACGTCTGAAGCTTTCAAGTATAACGCTGTCTCCCGCCTTTCTCCCGATATTCGAATTGACCCAGCTAAGTCCCGCCACGTCAAAACAAAGCACATAGCTCTCCTTTTTTTTCACTGCCTGCAGCTCGTCGTAAAGCTGCGAAATATCAAATCGTTTGCCCATATAAATACCTCCTTCAAGCTTCTTTTCGTCGGGAATTATTTTCGGAAAAAATTCCGACGAATGCCACTCCTTTTTGAATTTTGAGGGCGAAGTGTTCCAAAGCTTATAAAAAGCCCTTGAAAATACCTCGGGGGAATTGTACTGATATTTCATCGCAATTTCGGTAAGGGACATATCCGCCCTGAGAATATCATCGGCACAGCGTGTAAGCCGTCTTTTGGAAATATATTCCTTAAGCGTAGTGTGAGTGCAGTAACGCCACACCTTTTGCAAGGTCGACAGCGAACAGCAGCATGCCGCCGCGATCTCCTCCTGCGTGATCGGCTCGCAAAGATTTTCTTCAATATAACTAACGGCGTCAACAAAAATGCAGAAGCTTTTCACGTATGATCACACCCCTTTCCGAACACGAACAAAAGCCGCCGATGGTTTTTCGCCCTTCCTCTTGAAATTACAGTCAACGCGTTTACCGTAATTATATTTTAACACAAACCGTAATCGCTGTCTTGATGTTTTGAGTAATTTTCTTCAAAAAACAAACAATCGCCGCAATTAAGTCCCTGCATAATCACGGCGATATTATATATTTTTATACTATCAGTTATTTTTTCTTAACACTATACTATTCGACAACTTTATAAGAACATTGCTTGTCCGATAACAAAAAATCAAAAGGTCACTGTCCTCTCTTTGACTTCCTTACAATTGCGCCCACTGTTGCAAAGCAAAGCTTTATATCCCAGCCTAAATTGCGGTGAGTAACGTAATAAAGCTCCATTTTCTGACGTTTTTTGTTTGAATATGTAACTTCTCCCGAACAGTACACCTGCCAATAGCCCGTAAGTCCCGGATTGACCGAAAGCAGCAGAGCCTTGTCGTCGCCGTAAAGCTCGGCCTCCGTTTCCTGTATGGGACGCGGACCAACCAAGCTCAGATCCCCTTTAAGAATATTTATAAGTTGTGGCAATTCGTCCAGTCCCGTACGGCGCAGTACTTTTCCGACTTTTGTAATGCGCGGATCGTCTGCCACCTTATACTCTCTGTAATATTGGCGGAGCTGTTTTTCGTTGAGCCACTTACTTACATTGTCAGCATCGTTTATCATGCTGCGAAATTTATACACATATATGTACTTACCGTTTTTTCCGAGCCGTTTTTGCTTGAAAAACACGCCCTTTCCGGATCGTTCAAATGTGATAAGAGCCGATATGAGCAGAAAAACGGGGCTTAACACTATAAGACCGAAGAACGAACAGAACACATCGCATACGCGCTTTATAACATCATATATCGGCTTTTCTACGGCTTTTGTACCGACAGAGGAAGGTGCCGTAATAACCGCGGAGACCGTCCTACGAGTTTTTTCCTCAACAGCCGTTGAACCGGAGGGCCGATCCGCAAACATCAGCGGAAGTTCTTTTTCCAAATACAATTTTTTATCATTCCTTTCTTGTTAAGAAAGCCTTGAATACCCGAAGTCAGAGCATTCGTCAAGTCGTAACAGAAGAAATATAATTCCCATTTGTTAATTATATTACAAAAATAACGTTTTGTAAAGTGTTTTTTTAGATTTCCGACAAATTTGGAGAGTTTGTGTAAAAAAGACATTTATATGCGCGTCAAATTGTGAATTTGTTTGCAAAAAACTGTATTTTAAAGCCAAAAATGACAGCTTTTACTTCTTCCTGTGGCTTCAAACAGGGTGAGCAGCGAAGACGTGTTGGTGTTTTTTGCTAAAAAAGCATTGCCTTTTTTGCTTTTTTTGCGTTTATATACAAATTATTCCACATTTTTGCAGGAAATAGAAAAACAACTTGCATTTTTTTACAATTTGAAATATAATAAGGATGTATCAGTTTGCAGTAACAAAAAAATAAATTACAATAATTGATTTTATGAAATTTTTTCTTTGCATATTTCGGTTTTCTTTGCTTCATATTTTTTCTTTTAATTATGTTTATAATATATTTGCACATATATAAATGAAAGGAAGGGTCAAAAAATGTACAACGAAATGACAAAGGAACAGCTTGCGGCGGAGAAAAGCGCGGTGCAGGCACAATATGACAAATATAAGTCCGAAGGACTTAAACTTGATATGTCAAGAGGAAAACCCGCGTCCTCACAGCTTGATCTGACAGACGATATGCTTCTGCACTGTCTCGACGGTGCGCATATAAGCGAAACGGGCGTGGACTGCCGCAACTACGGAGTACTGGACGGCATTTACGAAGCAAAACGCTTGTTTATGTCAATGTTAGGCGTAGGCAGGTATGAGATAATCGTTGGAGGAAACTCCAGCCTGTGCATGATGTACGACAGTATCGCAAGAGCGATGCTTTTGGGCGTTATGGGCGGTAAAAAGCCTTGGAGCAAGAACGACCACGTTAAGTTCCTTTGTCCTGCCCCGGGATATGACAGACATTTTGCCATATGCGAAAGCATGGGGATTGAAATGATCACCGTACCTTATAGATCCGACGGCCCCGATATGGATATGATCGAGGACTTGGTATCAAAGGACGAGGAGATCAAAGGCATCTGGTGTGTGCCCATGTACTCAAACCCTACGGGAATAACCTATTCTGATGAGGTGGTAAAGCGTTTTGCCAATCTTTCGCCTAAGGCCGACGATTTCAGGATTTTCTGGGACAACGCCTACTGCGTACATCACCTTACCGACACTCCCGATCATCTGCTGAATATTCTTGAGGAATGCAAAAAAACGGGCAAGGAGGATATGGTCTATATCTTTACCTCCACCTCAAAGATCAGCTTCCCCGGCGGCGGCTTGGCAGTACTTGCCGCAAGCGAGGCAAATATAAATTTCGTAAAAAATCAAATGGCATATCAGACTATCGGCTATGACAAGCTTAACCAGCTCAGACACGCAAGATTTTTCAAAGACTTTGACGGAATAAAGGCGCATATGGAAAAGCACCGCGCTATTATCAAACCTAAATTTGACGTGGTTCTCGAAGCTCTTGACAGGGAGATTGCACCACTCGGAATAGGCAGCTGGCACAAGCCTAACGGCGGTTACTTTATCGCCTTTGACGGATTGGACGGAACGGCAAAGAGAACCGTTCAGCTTTGTAAGGAAGCTGGTGTTGTGCTTACCGACGCGGGTGCAACGTTCCCTTACGGAAAGGATCCGAGAGACAGGAATATTAGAATCGCGCCTACGTTCCCGACTGTTGATGAAATGAAAAAGGCTATTGAGATTTTTTGTGTGGCGGTTAAGCTGGCAACAATCGAGGTTTTGGAAAAGTAAAAAACAAAAAAGAAAAAGTTAAAGCGGCGAAGCCGCAAATGTCTTTTTCGCTTCCTTTTTGCACTGCAAAAAGGAAGTAGGGGTGAAGCGGAGCTAAAGCTCCGCGAGGGGACAAAGTCCCCTAAAGTGAGAGATTACAGCATCACAGAAGCAGGCGAAGCCGCCGCTTCGGGCGTTTGACATATTACCGATAACAAATATACCCGTCAAAACCTTATTTTAATTTGGTTCTGACGGGTTACATTTTTAATTGATTTTTACAGCCCCTGAAACGGCAGATTTTTTGTAAGGAAACAGAGTGCCGTCCATCCAAAGCGCTAACAGGATGTTAACGCCCGAAGCAGCAGCTTCGCAGGATGCGAACCGGCGGCTGCACATAGTGTCGACACGGACATCGGCACCTATATAGCCTGTTTGCAAGGAAGCGAACTGTCAACGCCCGAAGCGGCGGCTTCGCCTGCTTCTTTGTGAGTTGTAATTATTCACTTTAGTGGGCTTTGCCCCCTCGCGGAGCTAAAGCTCCGCTTCACCCCCACTTCCTTTTTGCAGTGCAAAAAGGAAGCGAAAAAGACATTTGCGGCTTCGCCGCTTTTTTATTTTTTTCTTTTTTTACACTTTCACGCAAAAGTAGCTGCCGCACATGCGACAGCTACTTCCGCTGTTATTTATTTTTCAAAATGGAGAACCATTAAACAAGCTCAATACCCGAATCGCCCGAATCGATCTCGAATTTAGCAACCAAGCTCTTAAGCAACTGCGCCTGGCTGTTCAGCTCTTCGGAAGCCGCCGCGCTTTCCTGTGCGGTAGCGGAGTTGTTTTGTACTACCGACGAGATCTGATCGATTCCCACGGTTACCTGCTGGATCGAAACAGACTGCATTTCGCTTGCTTCGGCAACCTTGGAAACAATATCATTGACCTCATGGGCGGAATTCATTACCTTGTCAAGCGTAGCAGCGGTCTCGCCGGAAATTCTGATACCGTCCTGAACCGCGTTGCTGGATTCGCCGATAAGCGAAGCAGTGCTCTTTACAGCGTCCTGCGACTTTGCAGCGAGGTTTCTTACCTCTTCCGCAACTACCGCGAAGCCCTTGCCCGCTTCACCCGCCTTAGCAGCCTCAACAGCAGCGTTAAGCGCGAGAATGTTGGTCTGGAAAGCAATGTCCTCAATAGCCTTGATGATCTTTTCGATCTTTGCGGAAGCAACGTTTATTCTGTCCATAGCCTCCGTCATATTCTTCATTTGAGTGTTTGCTTCAGTCATCAGCGCGGTTGTTTCACTAACGCTGTCCTTAGCCTTTATACAATCATTAAGGTTTTCATCGGTCTTGGAGGAAATTTCGGTTATTGTAGCCGCCAACTCCTCAATAGAGGAAGCCTGCTCGGTAGCGCCCTGCGACAAGCCCTGTGCACCGGCGGAAACCTGATCGGAGCCTGCGGAAACCTGATCTGCCGCAACCTCAATCCTGCCCATTGCACTGCTCAGTTCTCTGTTAATAGTCTTAACGGAAGAGAGCAGCTCAGCGAAATCACCCACATAAGCATTGGAATTCTGATCGGTGTCAACATTAAGCTTGCCCTCCGCCATTGCGGACAGAATGCGCTCAATGTCGGTTATAATTCTGTTCAGATTCTTTACTAAGTCGCTGGTAGAAGCGGAAAGCACACCGGTCTCGTCCTTATGCTTGAAGACCTCAACAGGGGTGGTAACGTCGCCGCTTGCCAAAGCCTTGATTCTGTCGCAGCATACAACGATGGGCTTTGAGATCTGTCCGCTGACAAGGATCGCGATAAATATGCCTATGATAACGAAAATAACAACCATAATAATGGTGATCCAGATAGTGGTATAAAGAGATTCCATGTAGTGAGACTTGGGCACCTCAACGATCAGAGACCAAGAGTTGGCGTTAATATCAATGTTACGGGTACAGATAAGCATATCCTCGCCAAACTCGGTGCTGTAATACTCACCGTAGAGTTCTACATTGTCTGCCGCGCTCTGCATGTATTCAAGATACTTTGACAAACGGCTGTCACCCTTCGAATGCTCAATAACGTTATACTGAGATTCTATAACAGACTGATCCGGGAAAGCTACAATGAGACCGTCTCCGTTCACTATGTATCCTCTGCCTACGCCTTCTACATGTACGCTTTCAACGACCTCGGAAAGAAGCGAACAATCCGATGAATAGCGAGCAACGCCGACAATTTCGGAGCCTACTTCGCCGTTTGCCCAGATAGGAGCTACGAAATAGGAGGTGACCTCATTGCTGTTAAGGGATTGTATGGGATCGGATACATAGCTTTGACCGCTCATGGCAATATTGAAAGCCGCTCTTTGGCTGTAATCCTGACCGTCATACTTACCTATGCCGTCAGTACCGATAACGGTGGCGGAGACGAAATTCTGATCTTCCGCTATACCGTCCATCATTGCCTTCTGTCTGTCATAGTCGTCGGGAAAATCGTTGAAGGTAAGGTCAAATGTCGCACCGCTGACCTCGGCAACATTCAGATAAGCGTCAAGTCTGTTTCTGATTCTCTTTGCGGAGTCCTCGGCAAGCATGACTATTTCATTTTGCGCTTTTTCCATGTTAGTGATGTACGACATCACTCCGGATATCAACGCGATACTAAAAGCCGGCAACACCGACAAGAGAACGATCCAAAAGGTTATTTTTCCTCTGATAGATTTCATACCATTGTTCATGCTCTTATTTTTTAAAGAGCACTTCTCCTTTCAACTAAAGAATCTGCTTGTATTATTATAGCAACTTTCTTCGACAATTTCAAGTGAAAAAGTAAAATTGAGCAATATAATTAAAATTGAGCTTCATTTTTTGTTATTTTTTTTAAATATTTCCTTTTTTATAATATTATACTCGCCGCTGCAGCAAAACGTGCAAAGAATGTCGAGCAGAAATTATGGTTTGATACGCTCATAGTAAAAAACCGCAAGCTGTGTCCTGTCACGCAGATCCAGCTTCATCAGGATACTGCTGATATAATTTCTCACCGTCCCCTCGCTTAAGTGAAGCTCGGAGGCTATTTCCTTATTACAGTGCCCGAGACTCACCTTTTCGATTATCTCCAGCTCCTTTTCGCCGATCCCGTACCCTTTGCAGTCAAAATCCGCGCTGACGGGCACATTGCCCACCATAAGACCCGCGATCCTTTCGGTGATATCGGAGCAAAAAACGGTCTTTCCCTGAAGCACCGCTTTTAACGCCGATAAGATTCCTTCGAAATCCTGTTTTAAAATATATCCCTTAGCGCCTATTTTAAGAGCATCGCGTATATAATCATCGTCGGAAAAGGTGGTCAGGAACAGTATGCGTGCCTCCGGAAACTCGCTTAAGATCGTCTTTGCCGCCGAAATACCGGTCATTTCGCCCATACGTATATCCATAAGCAAAATATCGGGCTGTATTTCGCGGAAAAGCTCTATAGCCTCCTTTCCGCTGTTTCCTATACCCAAAACGGCGACCTCTCCCGTCGCTTCCAGAATAATTTTCAGCGAGGCGGTAACAACGGGATCGTCATCTGCCAAAAGTATATTCATTTATTGCTCCGTTCATAATTATACTAATCAGTGATTATCTTAATGAATTTTATTGTAAGATGATCGCGAATACTCCGGTATTATTCATAGTAGAAAAGATCTATTCCGCCCTCGAGGTTATTTTCTATTCCGAAAAGCACGAAGTCGGTGTAAAGAGCGTTTCCGTAGTAATCGTAAATTTCAAAGGCATAGTAATAGTCGCCCTCATACAGGTAGTCATAATCGATTTGCAGCTCTCCGTCACAAACATACTCGTTTCCGTAAAAATCAAAAACGTATTCGAGAGTTTCGGCGTCGTAAGCGTAATAACAGGGCTCTATAACATCGCCCGCCTTAAGCTGATATATGTCTCTTGCCGCGCTTCCGCTTTCGTTGATACCGTCCCACACGCCCAAGACCTCGGTAACGGTGCTGCCGTTATAGCTTTGCTTTATTCTCAAATTGGTATATTCACCGTTAAGATAAATGGGCGCGGTGTACACATTGTACATATCATCGCCGTATGAGCTTTCCACAAGAAAAGTGCAGATAGGCTGGCCGTCGGGAAGGGCGAACCATAGGCCGTCAAACAGGTCCCTGCATTCTCCTGTGTCCCAATCCATATCCACGTAGTCGTCCGTGCCGAGGTCAAGCATGTATTCGCAGCCGTCCTCGTCGTCCCAGTAGCTGAGCATTATATTGCAGTAAACAGTGTCCAGGTCATAGAGACTGTCTTGGGTCAGGGTGAAATTATAGATGCCATCGTCGTCGATATTAGGTTCGATCTCGTATTCCAGAGCCGTGTTTCCCTCGTCGGAATTAAGACCGCTTCCCGTGCTGTTCTCCCAGTAGTCAAACTTTGAGGGATTTATGGCTGATTCCGACCAGAAGTCGGTATCATCACCCAGCCAAAGCGTGGTGTCGTAGCCGTCTATGCTTCCCTTGCTTTCGCTTCCGTAGGCGCAGATGTCGGCAATGCTTATATAATAAGGACTGACGCATATATCCTTAAAGTCGGCAAGCTCACGGCTTCCCTGTACGCTTAAGGGATAATACACGCTGAGTCCTCCCGCGTAATAGGAATTATATCCGTTCATGATATAAGGTATGCAGTCGTCCAGAAGATCGCCCACCTTATCCGATCTGTCGGAAAGATCCGAGGTATAATAAATAAAGTCCTTTAAGTCCACCATGTTGGTGTAGCCCTCGCTCCTGTTGTTGCCGCCGAAGCTGAGGGAGGTCTTTGCCGCCTTGATAACATCGGTCAATCCGCTGTCATCGCATATGTAGCCGTATATATCCGAGCAGTACATGTTAAATTCGGTAAGAAAAGCGTCAAGCTTGGACAGATCCACAACCGACAGGGTAGCCTCGTCCTCTTCTCCGCTTTCGACACAGCTTGCATAGTACCCGTCGCAAAGGTATTCTCCCACCTGCGCGCCGTTTTCCGCTCCGTCGTTCACCGCGTACGCAAAGAAGTTGTAATCCCAGCCGTAGCCCGATTCAAGATCCTGTGACGCGACCATATAGTTTCCGTAGGAAGCGAGAATGTTGGCAAACTCCACCGTTGCCATTAAGCACGCGTCGCTGCCGATAAGCTCAAAGGGCTTATCCATGCTCTTGTAAACCGAAGCCAGAGCCGAATCTATTTCCTTTAAGCTGAGGGAATCGTCGTCGTGCAGCTCGTCAAAGCACACTCCGCTTATGCTGCCGCCGCCGTGGTTCCAGAAGTCCAGCACCGTATACTGAGAGTTATATTCCGCCAGACCCCAGCTCAAAAAGTCGGAAAGAGTGTCGGGATCGCCCATATTTGTTGAGCTTCCGCTGTAAACCACATCGCAGTAGCCATCGCTTATGAGCAGTCTCTGCTTTTTTCCGTCCTCGCACATATCGTTCCACCATTCCTCCGCGCCGTCCGCTTCAATAACGAAACGGAGGTTGGAGCAATTTTTCGTGGCGTCCTGCATTTCAAGCAGGTCGTCGGTAGCCGAGCCCTGATCGGTCTCGAGATCGCTGCCGCACATGTAGACAAACACAGTCCAGACGCCGTCGTCAGGAACGCTGCCGGCGCTTTTGCTCAATCGGTTTATTTCAAGCTTCCCGCCGTCCCCGAGAGAAAGCAGCGTGCCTCTGCCGCCGTCAAGCTCGGTGATCGCTGAGCTCGGGCCGCCCGCTTCAACGGCGGTGTCCGAGTTCTTGCTATCAGTGCTGTCGGAGGACAAGGGATCTGTCTGAACCGTAGTGCTTGCGGTATTTGAAGACGGATCTCTCCTGTCGGGATCGGTAACGATGATACCGCCTGTATCGGAGTCAACGCAGCCGCACAAAAGCAAGGCGAGTGAGACAGAAACAGCCGTGAGCTTTGTATATCTTTTTTTCATAAACGTATTTCCTTTCCGGCAAAAATAACTTAAAGGAGCTGTAAAAAAATTGAAAGCGGCGAAGCCGCCGCTTCGGGCAATAACATTTTCCTCAATAAAACATACTCGTCAAAATCTCATTTTACCTTGATTTTGAGCGGTTACATTTTTTGAGTTTTTTACAACCCTTAAAAATTTACTTTTTTTCCTCAACGCTTTCATTGTAAACGTTGACCATTTTAACGATCTCTTTATCGTCGGCGATCAATATCTCGCCTTTGAATCGCTCGTTGTGTGCCACGCCGCATATAAATCCGGACATAAACAAGCATCTGCTGCCGCTCTTTTCCTCGATGAGCTCAAGCTGATCCACCGCCTTGATGCTGTCCACAACAAAGCAAAGGCATGCGTCTACCGAGCCGGGAACATCGCTTAAAAAAATAACCATTCTGTAAGAGGAATCGCTGATCTTTTCCTCAGCCTCTTTAATTGTTTTCAGCAGCCTTTTGCCGCAGCCCTGCGCATCGCGGAGCTTGACGCCGTCATTTTTCGCCGCCACAGCCTTTTCTATCATTTCCTTTTCGAGATTCTCAACCTCGGATATAAGCCCGGATACCTCGCCGGTGCCTTTTTTTATTTCTCTGCCAAAGTTCCCGCCCAACAATTCATGGTGGTTGGAAACGCAAAATTCCTCTTTATTCCTGATACAGCGTTCAATTTCGTTTATGTACTCCTCGGTACCCTCATGCTTCTGTGCCAGCAGCTTTTGAGCCGCTTCCTTTTCCGCTTTGCCGTCTCCGATATTAAGAAGCTTTTTCAAATCGAGAGTAGGCACAACGTTTCCTCTTGAATTTGTAACGCCGAGAAACATAGGCGGAGCATTGGGCACCGTGGTTATAGGCGGCAGCTGAGACAATCCCGTTACCATTGCGGTACTGATAGCATAAAGCTGCTGCTTAAGCTCAAATATTATCCAAGGCAGTTGATTTGTAGGTTCCATAAAACTGTGACTCCTTCCGGGCTGAAATAAACAAAACGCAGCGTTGCAGCCGAAAATGCCGGCTTTATCCGAATAAATAAAATCGGCCGAAAGCGCGTAAAAATATCAATGGAATAAGTATAGCATATTTCCGTTTTTTTTTCAACCGAAAATGACGTTTTTGTTTTATGATTTTTTTATTTTCTATTGAAGTTGTTCGAATTTTATGTTACAATGGTAAAAAATAAAGGGCGATGTCTCTGAATCAAGAAAGGATAAAAGAAATGAAAAATATTCCCGTTGTAAAGCTCGGAATCATCGCGGTATCCCGCGACTGCTTCCCCATGACTCTTTCCGCGACCCGCCGGGGCAAGGTGGTTGCGGAATACAAACAGTACGGAGAGATATTTGAATGTACCACCACCGTAGAAAACGAAAAGGACGCAATGAAGGCTCTGGAGGAATGTAAGTCGGCAGGCTGCAACGCTCTTGTTGTGTATCTCGGCAACTTCGGCCCCGAAACAAGCGAGACCATTATCGCAAAGTACTTCGACGGCCCCGTAATGTACGTTGCGGCAGCCGAGGAAGCCTGCGGAAGCTCTCTCTGCGACAGCAGAGGCGACGCCTACTGCGGCATGCTCAACGCAAGCTACAATTTAGCTTTGAGAAACCTTAAAGCTTACATACCCGAATACCCCGTAGGCACTCCCGATGAGGTAGCCGTTATGATAAAGGACTTTGTGCCTGTGGCAAGAGCGATTATCGGCGTGCACAATCTTAAGGTCATCAGCTTTGGCCCCCGTCCTCAGGATTTTCTTGCCTGCAACGCACCTATCAAGCAGCTTTACAATTTCGGCATAGAAATAGAGGAAAACAGCGAGCTTGATCTGTACGCCGCCTATAATGAGCATAAGGACGACCCCCGCATTGCCGAGGTGGTAAAGGATATGGAAAAGGAGTTAGGCGACGGAAACAAGATGGCGGGCATTCTGCCCAAGCTTGCTCAGTTCGAGATCACACTTTTAGATTGGGCGGAAGAGCATAAGGGAAGCCGCGAGTACGTGGTATTCGCCAACAAGTGCTGGCCCTCCTTCCAGACGCAGTTCGGCTTCGTTCCCTGCTACGTTAACTCCCGCCTTACCGGCAGAGG
>JAAVIG010000003.1 GCA_014796735.1 Oscillospiraceae bacterium | reverse complement strand
TTCCCCTGTTCAGACAAGCACAGGTTTTCCTTCGAGGTTATCCTCGAACGGAATTGACTAAAAATAAACTTACAACTATTAGATTTTACAAAGTACTACTCCAACCTTTCCCCGCAAAGAGTACAGAATTTGTACAATCCATTATTAGCTTCCCCGCACTTGGGACAAACCTTTTCGGGAACGTCGTTATTGAATGCGCTTTTGCCGTCCGCTTTCTCAACGCCGCTTTCATTGACGCTGTCCTCAGTGGTAAAATTTAAGTCCTGCCCGTTACTGTTTGGATCAAAACCGTAATTGTCGCTTCGCACATAAACGGGAGGGGGAACATTTGTCTGAGTCTGAGTTTGAGGCTGACCGTTTGTGAAACCCGTGTTGCCCGTATAGTTTTGACTATAACCGTAATTAGGCGCGTTTGAATTAAATTGACCGCCGCCGTAATACCCGCCTTGCTGCGCACCCTGCGCCGCTGCCGAATTTCTGTACAGAGTTTCCTGTAATTTCCTTGCTTCGGAAAATTTTAAAAACGATTTTATGCCGACAACAAGAAACACGATATACTTTGCCAATACGAAAAGAGAAACGGGCAGCGAATCTATAAACTCACGGGTATCATTGTACGAGTTGTCCAATAATTCATACAAAATCGACAACGCCGACACCGCAACAGAGAAAACGCCGATGCAGCCGAACACGAAAAACACTACCGCAACGGTATGGAAGCGTTTGACCGACCTGTAATCATATCTTCCGCCCATTAAAATATAATTTTTCGACTTGTTTAATGACACCGCGGAAAAAACAATGGACAAAATCGACATGAGCTCAAAACCGATCATTACTACTATTACAATTAGTGCCATTGCGACAACATAAAATCCCGCCATAAGAAAATCTCTCCATTTCTGTTACTTATACCGATCCCATGTTAAACCAACGTAATACACACAGTTTTAAAAGGAATTAGTATTGATCTCTGCTCCGCAGAACGAACATTCTTTGCTTCCCTCCGTATTTAAAGAACCGCAGAACGGACAGGCAGCAAGGCTGTTATCTCTNGGGGGCGTACTGCCGTAATCGAATGTGGAGCGGTAAACGAGTCTGCCGTTTCTTATCTGCCTGTTATCAAGTCCCGCAAGTCTTTTTTCAATATCCTCTATCGGGACCTCGTTTTCCCTGAGAAATCTTTCCTGCTCGGCACTTGCCGATCTGCGTACATTTACGGATGAATGAGCTGTACTGCCCGTTGTTGTACCTTTTTCGTATTCCTCAAAGGTGGGATATTGCTTTATGACATTGTATACGCTTTTTGGTTTACTTTTCATATTATGGAATTCCATTATCGAAAATAACTTATTGGTCTCGTAAAAGGACCAGATTACCCAAAATCCGAAAACAAGAACACCGAGACCCAGCAGTACCTCGTAAAAAGAGTAGCTTTTAAACAAAACGGTAAAATCAAAGAAAATGGCAACAAGCATATTTGCATTGAGTATATCGTAAAGACAAAAGATAAAAAAAAGCAAAACAGTGACAAAAAACATTTCGCTTATATTTTTCAGTTTTTTCGCCGCTAAAAAAACTTCTCTTTTACGTTCGCTTTCATATTCCTTGCATTTTATTCTTAAAAAGAAGAACATCAGAAAAGCGCAAATGTAAAGCATGAAGGTAGCGATAATATACTCGGCTACAACACCTCCATACCCGCCCTTCCAAAGAAATGCGGTTTTAAAAACACAGGAAAGAAAACATACCGTTGCGACCGCAAAAACATAGATCATCTCACCAAATGTAAACATTTTCTTAATCTCCTCTATACAAACAAGGTACATTCTCCGCTGTCACGGCAATACTTTATCCTTGCCTCGATCTCGCTTTTATCGCACCTGAAAAACTCCGCTAAGCAGTCTATGCACAAAAACTCCGCTGCCCCGCGGTTTATAAGCTTTCGGTAAATGGCAAGCTCGTCACCGCTTAGATCTTCTTTTCCGCATTTATAACAGTTCAATTTACTTATCTCCCGTTAACATCACAATATGCAATACCGCACAAGGCTTTTTACTGTACAAAATCCCCGTGCGGCTATTGCGAAGCCTCTTTTTATTTTACCTTTACAAGCTTGCAGCGATAAACGCAGCAGTCGTAAGGCTCAAGTCTTATCGCACGGCGTTCGGTAAATACGCCCTCGTCCTTTCCGCTGTAACACTCGCGGAAGGAAAGCCCGTATCCGCTGGCGGCGGGGAGACCTATATCGTAGAACTGCAAGGACATTTCGGAAGCGTTATCGCTTAAATTAAACATGCCGATAGCGTAATCACCGCCGCATAAGGGCTTGATAAGCGAGAATACGTTGTCGGGATTGTTCCACTGCCTGATGCAGTGCGGACCTCTGCCCTCGGCGTCCTGATTTATGGCGATAATTTCCTTGTTGCTTAAAATTTTCAGAGCCTCATCGCTGATCTTTCTTATATCACAGCCTATCATAAGAGGACTGTTCATCATTGCCCACAAAGCAAAGTGGGTTTTATACTGAATGTCGGAGCAGCCCGCAAAATTGCCGCCGCCTAAAACCTCCGCATTATCGCCCTTCCCGTGCATGCNGACTACCAGCATATNCATATCGTTCCAGCAGTAAGTGCCGCCGTAGCACTCTTTGCCAAGCTGGCTCACGGCTATGTTCTTTACAGACTGCCAGTTGTCCTGAATATCGCCCGTAGAACGGTAAAGCTGCGCGCCGCTTTCTCTTATCCAACGCCATACGTCGTCGCAGCCCCAGTTGCAGACGGAAAAAACTATGTCTCTGCCGCAGTTGCGAAGAGCCATGCCCATGCGCTTGTAAAGATTTTCGCCGGGAGCGTTATTGGGACGGTAGCAGTTGTCATATTTAAGATAGTCAACGCCCCATTCCGCAAAGGTCTGCGCGTCAACGAACTCATGCTCAAAGCTTCCGGGATAGCCCGCGCAGGTGTGAGTTCCGTCACAGGAATAAATACCGAATTTCAGACCCTTTGAATGAACGTAATCCGCAACGGGCTTTATACCGTTTGGAAATTTGTTTTTATCGGGNACNANNCNNCCNTNNTNGTCNCNTTCCTTTTCGCTCCAGCAGTCGTCNATNACNACATANTCNTAGCCNGCGTCCTTTAAGCCNAGCTCNATAAATTTGTCNGCAATNNCNTTGATNAGNTCCTCGTTGATGTTCCAGCCGAAGGTGTTCCAGCTGTTCCAACCCATAGGGGGGTGTTTTTGCAAGAGGTAAATTGGTCATCTGATTTTCTCCTATTATATTATGTTGTTTGTTATGTCTTATTATATAAGGTTATTACCTTTAAAAGTTTTTTCTTTGTTGATACGAGATGGTTTTTACCCCAGCAATATTTTTTTGACCTCCGCTTTTTCATCGTCGGTAAACAAAGGCGCGTTTGCCGCCTCAACGTTTTCGGCGATCTGCTCGGGTTTTGACGCTCCGATCAGAACGGTAGTCACCGCNNNNTTGCTNAATANCCANGTNAAAGCCATTTGTGAAAGCTTCTGACCTCTTTTTTGAGCGAACTCGTTAAGCTTATTCAGCTTTGCAAGCATTTCCTCGGTAAGCTCCTTCTTTATCCAAGTGCTTCCCTTTCCTATCCTGCTGTCGGAGGGGATCCCGTTTAAGTAGCGGTCGGTAAGCAGCCCCTGATACAATGGAGAAAATACCGCCAAGCCAAAGCCCTCCTCCTCAGCAAGCTTATCAAGGGCATTATCCTCTATCCACCTGTTCAGCATGGAATAAGAGGGCTGATTTACAATAAAGGGAGTTTTAAGCTCTCTGAAAATTTTCAGTATTTCCGAGGTTTGCTCTCTGTTGTAATTTGAAATGCCTATATACAAGGCTTTTCCCTGCTTTGCCAAGCTGTCCAGTGCCAGAGCAGTCTCTTCAATGGGCGTGTCGGGGTCGGCTATATGATGATAAAAAATATCAACATAATCAAGATTTAATCTTTTTAAGCTTTGGTCAAGGCTTGCGGTAAGATACTTTCTTGAGCCGTTTCTGTCGCCGTAAGGTCCCGCCCACATTTCGTAACCTGCCTTTGTGGAGATCACCATTTCATCGCGGTACGCCTTTAAGCCGTTGTCAAGTATACGCCCGAAGTTTTCCTCGGCCGAGCCGTTGTAAGGGTGTCCGTAATTGTTGGCAAGGTCAAAATGGGTTATTCCCAGATCAAAAGCGGTCCGTATCATATTTTCGGCGTTGTCAAAGCTTGAACCGTAGCCGAAATTCTGCCATAAGCCGAGACTTACCGCGGGAAGCTTTAAACCGCTTCTGCCGCAGCGGTTATACCGCATTTTTTCATAACGCGCACCGTTTGGAATATATTCGCTGTACATTTTTGACCTCCTGTTTTCGGTAAGAATTTATCTGATTAAAATAATTGAAATATATTCTTTATTTTAACATAACAATGGGGCAAAGTCAACAAAAAAATGTTTTCCTAAACAAAGTTTTATAATAAATGCAAGAGGCACAAAACCCCTTTGTAATCGCTAAATGCGAGAGTTTCTGCTCTTGCATTTATTTTTTGTCAATTTGCACAAACGGGTTTATCAATATTGCCCCCACGGCTTGCGTTCAATCGGCGTAGCCGAGTGAGCGCAAGCCGTGGGGGCGGTTGCTGCAGTAACGGGCGCATTCGTTTTACCCCTCGGCAGGATTGCCACTACAATTTAATATTTTTTCGTGATCTCTTGAGTGCGTTCGTTATTGTAGCAACTTTTTATAGTCTATTTGTAAATTTTTTATTACAACATTCGACAAAATTCTGAAACCGAAAGGGGGTACGCCTTTAATGAAGGTTAAAAAAGTCAGTAGTTACAAAACGAACATACTTTTTATCGCAGAGGTCAAGAAGCAGCAAAAAGTGCTTCATCTAACATAGCCCTGTGCTGCTTAGTTAGTTGTGTCAATGGGCCCTGACTATGTTTCTTCGGGATATGTGGTAGTTACTTTTTCACCTCTTGCGTCAGCTGTCATTCTGTCTCTGTAAGGCTGCAGATAACCCTCTAAAACGCTGTACAGTGATTCAACCGCAGAGGTATAGCTGACATCGTTGAATACAGGACCGTTCAAAATAGGAGTTTCACCGCTCTCGAACAGATTGGAAATTCCATCCATACGCTTTCCAAGAAAGTTCAACGCATCGAGACTAGGCATTGTTTGAAAAATAAAAGTTGCACAAAAAGTCAAGACATGGTAAAATAAAAGCATGAGAAGATACGAAATAACCAATGCCGTTTTTGTCTAACATCTCCTTATGACCAAAAGAACGGTATTGACCGCCGCCATCGCTGTGCAAAATTATTTGTCCTCTTGGCTTTTCGATGTCGAGTGCCGATTTTATTGTCTGTCCCACAAGGTCATAATTCTGTCGCTTGGAAAGCTTGTAGGAAATTATGAAATTGTCAAAAAGGTCTCTGATTGCCGATAAATACAGAGTTCCGTGTTCTGTTATTATATATGATATATCTGTGACCCATCTATGGTCCAGTCGGTTATCTCTTTAACTCTTGTAATATAATCGGGATGTATGGTGTAGTTCTCATCCATCATGTTAGACCACGCCACAGGAATTCTGATTACTCCAAATCCACACTCCGCATACTGTATTGGTTGCCTATGGAAGAAACACAAGCTATCAGGAAGAAAAAGAAAAGCTTCTTGAAATGTTAAAGGACTTTGATGATAAGCTGTATACCATAGTCGATAGTAAAGGACTCTTATTTTCCCACACACTTTCACCTGCGGCTCATAATTGGAATATTCAAAAGCTTGTAAAGTGACTTTTGAAGCCTGTTTGCGAATGGTGCATACTTGTATATGAGTATGTGCCATTCATAAAAACGGGTTTTCGGGCAACTTATTTTTTTCCTTCAAATAACCTATTTGTGCAAATTGCCGGTATATTTTTCCCCTTTGGATCACAAGGGGAAAAATCAAAAATTATGCTATTATAGTGGTAAAAAAAGCATAGGTCAAGAAATTTGTTGTGCATTTGTACAATCTTTTTAAAACCTAACTGCAAACAGAAAAAGTATTTGTGTATAATGCTGAAAAATTTTTATCCTTTCTTCAACATGGGAAAAAATCAAAATTTGACAAATTAAGCGTTTAAAAACT
Source organism: Oscillospiraceae bacterium (assembly GCA_014796735.1). Classification (GTDB taxonomy): domain Bacteria; phylum Bacillota; class Clostridia; order Oscillospirales; family Ruminococcaceae; genus Ruminiclostridium_E. The sequence continues at coordinate 292 of JAAVIG010000003.1, read as the reverse complement.
TTATATTTTGACTTAATCTTCGGCAAATTTTAATAATTGACTTTCTGTCTAAAATCTCTATAATAAAAATTATCAGAGATAACCTCTCTGCAAAAAGTAAAGGAGGAGGTGAAAAACAATGACTAATATAAACGAAAAATATTTACATTCTCTTAAGCTGTCGTCCACCATAGAAATTACTGATGAAGCTGATAAGAAAGCAATAAAGAAAAAGCAGTTGCCTTTGTATATCCCTAATCCGAAAAAGAATTGTATTGTTAAGATAGAGCAGAATAACGGTAAAATATTCATG
>JAAVIG010000002.1 GCA_014796735.1 Oscillospiraceae bacterium | reverse complement strand
TTTAAAGGCTTTCTGGAAACGGCCGTAAAGGGAGCGGCGGCGATCGACGGGTTAAAGGACGGCGATACGGTGCTGATCTCCGAGGGCTGCACTCACCACAGACAGTGCGAGGATATAGGCACGGTAAAGCTTCCCAAGTGGCTTAAGGAGTATACGGGAAAGGAGCTTAACATAAAAACCACGTCCGGCACCGAGTTTCCCGACGAGTTATCGGAATATTCGCTTGTTATCCACTGCGGCGGCTGTATGCTGAACGAGAGGGAAATGAAATACCGCATGCAGTGCGCAAATGACGCGGGAGTGCCTTTCACCAACTACGGAACGGCGATCGCGCATATTAACGGGATATTAAAGAGAAGCATTGAGATTTTTCCCGATCTGCTTAAGGAAATTTTATAAAAACACTTGACACAGCATAAAAGACGATATATAATAATTTTATCTGAGGCGCGAGATTTTCTCCCGCCGAAGTATTCATTCAATGTTCATATTTCACTGACGCCGAAACGTAAAACTTAAGGCGAAAGGGCAGTATATAATTGCATTTTACAGCTATGCTGTATTTACGCGCCCTTTTTTAAGGGTGCGTTTTTATTTTGGAATAAATTAAAAGGAGGCTTTAAATGGAAACAAGAGTAGCAGTCATTGGAATAATCGTAGAGGACGAAAATTCGGTAAACGAATTGAACAACATTCTCCACGATTACGGGAATTACATAATCGGCCGAATGGGCGTGCCTTACAGAAGCAAGGGAATAAATATCATAAGCCTTGCGGTAGACGCGCCGCAGGACGTTATCAGCGCGCTTTCGGGAAAGATCGGGCGTATTAAGGGAATAAGCGCGAAGGCGGCTTATTCATCAAAGTAGGGAAAAGGATATGCACAGAGAAGATATTGAAAAACTGTATGCAAACGCCGATCTGCCCGACGATAGATTAAAAGAGCTTATAGACAACAGGACCTCGGAGGATTTTTCGCTGCTGTCCCGATACGCAAGGGAAAGATGCCGCGAATTTTACGGCGACAGAGTTTTTATGAGAGGGTTGATTGAATTTTCCTCTTACTGCAAAAACGACTGCTTATACTGCGGGCTTCGGCGAAGCAACAAAAACGCCGAAAGATACCGNCTTACTCCCGACGAAATACTGTCCTGCTGCGATCAAGGGTATNAGCTGGGCTTNCGNACCTTTGTACTGCAAGGCGGCGAGGANAATTTTTACAGCGATGAAATATTNTGCGGAATAATCGGAAGCATTAAAAAAAAGTACCCCGACTGCGCCGTTACCCTGTCNTTGGGGGAACGAAGCGAGGAAAGCTATAAGCGGCTTTTTGACGCGGGNGCGGACAGGTATCTGCTTCGTCATGAAACGGCGGATAANGAGCATTANTCCAAGCTNCACCCGANAAANATGTCCNTTGAAAACCGCGTCGAATGNTTAAANAGCCTTAAGAGNATAGGGTATCAGACAGGCTGCGGNTTTATGGTNGGCTCGCCTTATCAGACCACCGACTGNATNGTAAAGGACCTGCGCTTTATNAAGGAATTACAGCCCCATATGGNGGGNATAGGCCCCTTTATNCCTCANAANGATACGCCNTTCNGGGACAAGGCGGCGGGANGNCTTGANCTGACNNTGTTTTTGNTGTCTTTNATACGGCTTATGCTGCCNAAGGTGCTTTTGCCCGCCACAACNGCACTGGGNACAATTGANCCNANNGGCAGAGAAAAAGGNATTCTTGCGGGGGCAAATGTGGTAATGCCCAATCTTTCNCCNGTGGGNGTAAGAAAAAAATACTCCCTGTACGATAACAAGATNTGTACGGGNGANGAAGCNGCNGAGTGNGTTCAATGCCTNAAAANGCGNATATCGACANCACGGGCANNGAATTGGTAAGCGCGNGAGGCGACTGNGCCGAATAATATNNNNACANNNNCTANAGAAAGGATAATCANTATGTACGANCCCAAATCACTTAAAGCNGANGAATTTATTTCCGATGAGGAAATNAGNGAAACTCTTGACTATGCCGAGAAAAACAAGGATAATCTTGAGCTGGTCNANCAAATAATCGAAAAAGCAAAGCNNAGAAAGGGNCTTTCTCACCGTGAAGCCTCGGTNTTGCTTGCNTGNGAAAACGAAGAAAAGATAAAGGAGATATACGACCTTGCGGAGCAGATNAANAANGACTTTTACGGCAACCGCATAGTNATGTTCGCNCCCTTGTATCTNTCCAATTANTGTGTTAACGGCTGTGTTTACTGTCCCTACCACCTTAAAAANAAGCANATNCCCAGAAAGAAGCTGACNCAGGAGGANGTTAAAAGAGAGGTCATTGCCTTGCAGGATATGGGNCACAAGCGGCTTGCNATNGAAGCGGGAGAAGACCCCGTCAACAANCCTATCGAATATATACTGGAATGTATAGATACCATTTACGGTATCAAGCACAAAAACGGNGCNATAAGNCGCGTTAACGTCAACATTGCCGCTACTACCGTCGAAAACTACCGCAAGCTTCACGACGCGGGAATAGGNACTTACATACTGTTTCAGGAGACNTANCACAAGGAAAGCTACGAACAGCTTCACCCNACNGGACCNAAGCACGACTACGCTTACCATACAGAAGCTATGGACAGAGCAATGGAGGGNGGCATAGACGACGTGGGCTTGGGNGTGCTTTTCGGATTGGAGCTGTACAAGTACGAGTTTGCGGGACTGCTTATGCACGCCGAGCATCTTGAAGCGGTTCACGGAGTAGGCCCTCACACTATCAGCGTACCGCGTATCAAGCATGCCGACGATATTGACCCCTCCGCCTTTGACAACAGCATAAGCGACGATATTTTCGCCAAGATATGCGCCTGTATAAGAATCTCCGTACCCTATACGGGCATGATCATTTCCACCAGAGAGAGCAAGGAGGTAAGGGAAAAGGTAATACGNCTGGGNGTTTCGCAGGTCAGCGGAGCTTCAAGAACAAGCGTAGGCGGCTACTGCGAACCCGAACCCGAGGACGAAAGCAGCGAGCAGTTTGACGTTTCGGACAAACGCACTCTTGACGAGGTNGTTTGCTGGCTTATGGAGATAGGATATATCCCCAGCTTCTGCACTGCCTGCTACCGTGAGGGAAGAACGGGCGACAGGTTTATGAGCCTTTGCAAAAGCGGACAGATACAAAACTGCTGCCACCCCAACGCGCTGATGACTTTAAAAGAGTATCTTGTGGATTACGCAAGCGATAAGACCAGGAAGATAGGCGAGGAGCTTATTAAAAAGGAGCTTTTGAATATCCCCAAGGATAAGGTCAGGGAGATCGCTGAAAAGTATCTTACCGAGATAGAAGCCGAGGGGAAAAGAGATTTCAGATTTTAATTTTATTTGATATTTTATCTGATTTTAACCCGTGTTTTTTGTACATTTCATAGATTTTTAAAATAAAAATTTCTTTTTCACGCAAAAAAAACACTCCTTCACGCAAGATGTATTGTTTTTTTGGAAAAAACTGTTACAATTACAATACATATTGAAAAGGGGGCGGGGTTATGTCTGCATATACCAATACATATGCTAATATATATGATAAAAGGTATTGCGGGGACAGCCGCGTCCGTAAGCAAAAGTTAACATCCTGAGTCACGGTTTACGCCGTGGCTTTAGGGTGTTTTTTGTTACAAAATTAAAAAGGAAGTGATTTTTTGAAAAAGAAAAAAATTTTTACGAGGGTAGCCGCGGTAGCAACGGCGGCGGCGGTTACGGTCACGGCGGCGGCGTTTGACTTGCCGGGGAAAATTCTTATGGCGGCAGCGGGGGCAGACCATACAAGTCACAAGGTGTGCGGTGATTTGTCCTGCAGCGATAGCAGCCATACTGATATAGCGGATTGGACAGCTATAAGTCAAGATAACATCAGCGATCTTTCAAAAGAGGGCAATTATTATCTTGCCGATGATATTATCCTCAGCAATGCCGCTGATGAGAACGAAGACAGTAGTCGGACGGCAATAACAATCGACGGCACAAACGTTACCCTTTGCTTGAATGGGCATACAATTTCAGTCAATGAGGGAGAGACAGCACGCATTTTTTATATTAAAAGAAGCGGTTCACTCACTCTTTGCGATTGCAGCAGTGGGAAAACGGGCACATTGACCGGCGGTAATGTTGATAATGGCAGCGGAGGTGCGGTTTATGTGTACGGTGGAAGCTTCACTATGTACGGCGGCACGATTTCGGACAACACGGCAAGCACCGACGGCGGCGGTGTAAATGTGGCAAGCAACGGCACATTTGAAATGAAAGGCGGCACAATCTCGGGCAACACGGCATCCAACGGCGGCGGTGTATGCAACAATGGCATATTCACAATGAGCGGCAACAGCACGATTTCGAGCAACAATGCAAACAGCGGCGGTGGTGTATACAACTACGGCATGTTTAGAGTACACAGCGTCGTTGGCGAAACTGTAACCTATAAACTCACCGGCGGCATATTTGAAATGAGCGGCGGCACGATTTCGGACAACACGGCAAACAACAACGACGGCGGTGGTGTATGTTTTATTGGCGGCGCATTTACAATTGACGGAAAGATTGATATAAGCGGTAATACAAAGGATAGTTCCGCAAACAATGTATTTCTTAACCACGGGGACGACGACCCTACGATAATAAAAATAGGAAACAGCTCTGAGATAATCATAGGAAACAGCTTTGACACCGATTCTAAGATAGGTGTTAATACCAAGAAAACGCCCGACTGTACAAATTTTGCAGATGTGACGGTATTTGCCGATGGCGTAACAGCGAAAGACATAAGCGCGAGCTTTACTGCGGATATAGACGGGCAAAGTATCGTTTATAACAACGACATGGTTCAGCTTAAGGGTGCGCATCCCGCAGAGAAAACGGAAGCAGTAGACGCGACCTGCACCGAGGACGGCAATAAAGAGTATTGGTACTGCTCGGTCTGCGAAAAATATTTCAGCGATGAGAATTGCACGGACGAGATAACAGAGGCAGATACGGTTATTGCAAAGGGTCACGATATCGAGCATACCGAGGCAAAAGACCCGACCTGCACCGAGGACGGCAATAAAGAGTATTGGTACTGCTCGGTCTGCAAAAAATATTTCAGTGATGAGGATTGCACGGACGAGATAACAGAGGCGGCTACGGTTACCGAGGCAACGGGTCACGATACCGAGCATACCGAGGCAAAGGCGGCAACCTGCACCGAAGCGGGCAATATTGAGTATTGGTACTGCCCGGACTGTGAATCATATTTCAAAGATGAAGCATGCACGGAAGCTACAACAAAAGACGAAACGGTTATTAAAGCAGCACACACTGCAGTAACCGATGCGCGCGTTGAGCCAACTTGCACAGACACGGGTCTGACCGAGGGAAGTCACTGCCAAACCTGTGATACGGTGCTTGTCAAGCAAGAGGTTATTCCCGCCCTTGGGCATAGTTGGGACGATGGAGTTATAACAACACAGCCTACCGAAACTACGGCGGGCGTTAAGACCTACACCTGCACTGTATGCCAAAGCACTAAAACGGAACCGATGGCTATGCTTGGCCACACCCATGATTGGGATACGGAGTGGAGCAAGGACGATACCTATCATTGGCATGACTGCCTCAACAACTGCGGCGAGAAAAAAGACGAAGCCGCCCACACGTGGGACGAGGGCAAGATAACCAAAGAGCCTACAGCGGACGAAGCGGGAGAAAAGACCTTTACATGTACCGTATGCGGTAGGACCGAAACGGAAAAGGTACCCGCAGCAGGCGGCGAGAGCGGCAATACCGACTACAGCGGAAGCTGCGGCGAAAATCTGACTTGGACATACGACCCCGAAACCAAAACCCTCACCATTACCGGCACCGGCGATATGACTGACTGGCCTGACGGCAGCGAAGCTCCTTGGGCGGAATTTGCGGACGAGATCGAAAAGGTTGTTATTGAAGAGGGCGTGACCTCTATCGGCGATAACGCCTTTAAGGACTGCACATCACTGACGGAAGCTGAAATTCCCGACACAGTGACCGAAATAGGCAATAGCGCATTTGAGGGCTGCGAATCGCTGACGGAGATCGAAATTCCCGAGAACGTTGAAACCATAGGAGAAAATGCGTTCAAGGGCTGTACCGCGCTGGCAGTGGTAACATTTAAGGGCGAAGAGCCGCCGACACTGGGCAACGGTGTTTTTGACGGCTGTGATAATCTGAAAAACATTTATGTTCCAAAAGATTTCTTGAAGGATTATGCAGACGCTTTGGAAGATTTTGTGAACAATACGGCCATTTTACCCGATACAAGCGGCGAACCCGATGATCCCGACAAGACAAATATTTCACAAGAGGTTCAATCCGGAGAGAACGCCCCCGAAGCAAAGCTTGAAACTCCGCTTGACGAGCTTATCAAGGCAGTTCTTACTCCCGAGGAGCAGGAGCTTATTGAGAATGGTGAGATTAAGGTAACGATACTGCTGACGATTGATGACGGAACGTATTCCGTTTCCGCGGAGGATAAAGAAAAGACCGAGGCTATTATGGCGGAGGAAGACCTTAAGCCGGGACAGTACCTTGATGTTAAACTGTACAAGGTGATCGACGGCGTTAAGGAAGAGATCACCGAAACCAACGAATTGATAACCATAACATTTGAGATTCCCGAAGCGCTTCGCGGCGAGGGACGCACATACTGGTTAATCCGCGTTCATAACGGTGAGACTTTTGTTATAGCCGATCAGGACGATAACGCCGACACCGTAACGATCAAGACCGGTAAGTTTTCTACCTACGCGTTGGTATACAGCGAGAAAACGACCGACACACCTCCTGCCATCGGCGGCAGCACAGGCGGCGGTAATTTCACGGTACCCGATTTGGGCGGCTCCGGCAGCGGCACTCCCGCAGCGAGTGAGACTACTCCCGTTGACAACGGCACTCCAGCAGCGAGCGAGGACAATACCGCCAACGGCGGCACTCCCGCGGCAAGCGAGAACAGCACCTCCAACGGCGGTACTCCCGCAGCAAGCGAGAACAACACCGCCAACGGTGAAAATACCGCTCCCGCAAACAGCGTTACGTGCAACGGCGAGAACGGTACAAACTCCGATGAAAGCACGGACGCCAACGGCAGTGAGACCAACCCCGCGACAGGTATAGCGATTTCGCTTATCCCGTTAGCGGCGATCACCGTTATTGCGGCGGCGGCAACCAAGCGTAAGAAGAAATAAGAGTTGTGCTCTCTTGAGTTGATGAGGATTTCTTCACTATAGTAAAAAACAACTGAGTTTTAATGGCTCAGTTGTTTTTTAATAATTTTCTTATTATAATAATGTTAGTGCAAAAATAACACATTTACCCGTAGTTTGTGCAATGTATTATTTTGCCTACTCTCTCAGTAATGCTGTGCCGCCCTATCCGTTACAGCTGCCCTTTTTACAATAACTGCCCCACAGCAGGGGCGGAGCCAAATTTTCGCCTGACGTCGAAAATTTTGAAATGCTAACGCATTTCAGCGGGCTGTCGCCCGCTGCTCCGCCGCCTTGGACGTTAACAACTACGCTAACGCCCGAAGCGGCGGCTTTGCCTGCTTCTTTGAGAGTTGTAGTTATTCACTTTAGGGGGCTTTGCCCCATACATGGGAACTTAAGAAAACAAATATTTTGTTAAAGAAAATAAATTAAATTCAGAAATATCACAGTACAAATAATAAATCAACTC
>JAAVIG010000001.1 GCA_014796735.1 Oscillospiraceae bacterium | reverse complement strand
GATGATTCGGGCAAGTTCAAAGAATAAAGCTCCTCGGGGATCGTCAAATCCTTTTCCAGAGCCAGCATTGGAAAAACTCTGACAAGGGAACCCGCCTGTGAGCAAGTCGAAGTCGGGCATTCCTGCTGTATCAATTGTTGTGATGTCGCTATAATAGACCTCCTTTTCCGTATCATACATCGCTCTGTAAGCTGCTGCCGCTTTGGTATCTATCTCGCAAAAACCGACACATTCAAAGCCGCCTGCCTGTTCCAATCCGCTGCGGAATCCTCCGATGCCCGCGAAACAATCAAAAAACTTAATTGCTGTAATCACGTCCTTTCTTTTTACATTGACATTGTAGGTTCAAAATTTTCTTCCTGCTCATGAATTATGTGGAACGAATCCACTTCGGGACACATTCCCATGCTCCTTCCATTATCAAATTTGCAAAAAACACTGCCAAGGTCGTCCACATAGGATACAGTGCCTTTTGTTCCTTTGGGAACAGGATTAGGATCATCTCCCATGCTGTCAAGCTGCACACGGGTTCCGGCAGGGAATTTCTCCTTGTAATACTTGATCTGCTGTGCGCTCATTGTTTTCATACTATCACGTCCTTTCAAATTATTTACATGTTCGGTTCTGTCATCACGGGTTCTTCGTCCTCATCTCCCTCGATATAATCATAGCGTTTAAGCGGCGGTACCACCTCCAATCCCATTTCATCAACGATTTCTGTCATCTTCGCTGCGCCCTGTGCGTTTTCCTTTTCAAACCTATCCATGAGAGCCTGCTCATCAGCGGGGCGGAGATATGTGACCTTTCTGCACAGTTCGTTGATCTCGGACATTTTGTCGCTGTCCGAAAGCTTATCTTTTATCATATCTGCCAGCTTCTCATCATCCCATGTGAAAATCTTTACGGTTGCCTCATCCGTACCGCTGATCGGAATATCCTTTACTCCCACAAATGCGAGGCGGTCATACAAAACGTCTGTTGACGCATCAAAGTAAACGGTTGTTTTTCCTTTTGTAATTTCAATGCTTAACATTTCCAAGTTCCTTTCTGCAGCTTACTGCATAGCCAAACCCTGAAAGCCCTGCTCCTGATTTTCGGTTTGGGTAGGAATGAGGTTCTCAAGCCTTTCTTTTAACTCGGACAATTCCTTTTCCTGCTCAAAATCAAGGCTATCGTCGTTTTCCAAAGCAAAACCGATACACTTGTGTATGCTTTTAAGTTCATCAGCTTCAAAAAGACAATCGCTATCGACCAATCCCGAACGAGTGGCGAAATCTTCCTTTGCGGTAGTGTAATCGGTATGGTAGTTACCCTGACATACCGATTTGCCGTCAAATGTCCTATCCCAAGTTACAAACTCAAACCCATACTTTTCCGAATATTTTGCCGCAAGCACTGTACCATTAAATTCAGCAAGGCAGCGGTAATCTCCTGACAAACCATCAGCTTTCAACGGCGCAGCTTTTGCAAAGATGGAACAAAATTTTGAAGCGTCATTAATTACCTTTTTGAATTGAGAATGCGAATCGGTAGGTTGCTCCTGTTTGATTCGGATATCTTCTGTTTTGAGCAAATCGTTCAGTCCAAACAGATCTTTTGTTTTTTCGACCTCGGAAATCTTCTCCGACCATTCATTGCAGATGTCAAAAGTTGAGTCAACTAAAATTTTACAGTCCTTTATGCTGTCCGCACCTAATCTGCAAAGCGCCTTTTTGATTGCGATATCCTCACACGGCAGTTCAACCAGCTCTGTCAAATCGAAATAACCGATTTCGACCGCCGCAACCGAATTCGGTTCGCAATAGTAACCGGGAAAGGTAACGCCATTGAAAACTTCCTCGAATGAAATGTCCTCATTAACATATATCTTCCCATACTCGGTATCGATTCCGCTGCCGGAATCAAGAAGCTTCATTCCTTCATCGGCAAGCCATTCACTGTTGGTGTATTCGGACTCCAAAAGCGCTCCGCGAACATTGAGCATATGTGTAAGACCAATTTTTTCAAGATCGTCCGTTTCTTCGATAAGCATGTAGCGAGGAAGATTGAATGTGAGGTTGATTATGTTTTTCAATCCCCAATTCATATTCAATTCGTCACATGACAAAACTGCAAGAAACTGTTTTTCTTCCAGGTGATCCATCCCATCCATACGCTTTCCAAGATAGTTCAGTGCGTCCAGGCTCACTTCACAGTCCAAAAGTGTTGACAGTTCAGCAGGCTCAATATCGATTATCATACCTGTCGGAGCAAGACGCTCTTTGTCGATGCCAAGTTCGCTGAGGCTTTTCAGCAGCTCGGTTTCCGTACATGGGAAGGTCATCTCGGTGCAGTACGGGGCGTTTTGAATTGTTGCTTTTATCATTTTTCCTCCTTATTTAGACCTCATAGCTGCCACAGTCGCAGTGTTTCATTGTGATTACCGCTACAAGTCCTTTTCTTTTGATAAGCATGGCGTTGCAGATCAAAACAAAAACTTTGTTTTTTACAATTGCGCCATCTGCGATATCGTCAATGGCAAGATGTCTGCTGCCGTTGTACAGATCCTTAGCGGCGCAGTACAGTGCATAAGTAGTTTCGGTGCCGCTTTTCAAATGAATATGTTCAAAAGCAATGTCGTCTTTGCCCACAGAACTCTTTGCGGTTTCCCACAGCTTAGTGTCTGCCGTCAGCAAATACAAGGCGGCGATCAGCCTGTGGTTTTTGAGGCTTTGCTTTTTCGCCTCTTTTAAAAAGGTGCTGCGGTGCTGGTCGTTTCTGAATTTCATGATCCTCTCCTTTCCTTTGTGCTGTTTAAGGCTGATGATGATTTTTTCGACCTCGAACAGCAAGATCTCGTCCTCAAGTTTGTCATGATCCACTTTCGTGCCTTTGGGCGGAAAATGGGGAACTTCCTGCATGAAGGTTTCAAACTTTCGGAGGTTGGGGTTGTTAATAAAAAACATTGTTTACTCCTTTCGGTGAAATGAAAAAAGCCAACCGTTTTTTGACGATTGGCTTTGGAAAATAAAAAAAGGCAGGTAAAATTTTAAAAATTTACCTGCCTATTTTACAATATTTAATTAAATTCACGATTAATCGGATATTATTAAAAAATAAAGCCTGCAAACTTAATGTTTACAGGCTTTTATTGGCTCCCCCTACTGGACTTGAACCAGTGACATCTTGATTAACAGTCAAGCGCTCTACCGGTTGGCAGGGATTGCAAAGGAAAGAAAACTTCACGTAAAATGCTTTATTATGAGTTTCTCTATAGTTAAGATTCTTTCTTCTAAGTGCCTTCTATAAGGCAAATCAACCACATGCCTATTCACTTGTATAAGAAAAGATCTGTACCCTGCTAATTGATTTTTTATATGATACTTTTCAATATTGTTTTCAAAGCCATAAAAATCCGATTTGCTTAATTGAAAAATTAATTCATTAATTTTGTGAAGTTTCCTTCTTGACAATCGAATATCAGCACCAATAACATACCCATTCAAAGATATTTCATTTTTATATTTAAGCGTTTTAGCGTGATTAAGAGTATACCCCAAGTCATTAATGATAGCCTGTATTGCAATTATAAAATGCTTAGAATTCAAGTAATTATTTTCCGAAGAGAACAACATATCATCAGCATACCTTGTATAGCGCACATTAAGTTTCCGACAATAGCTTAAAATTCTAATATCTATTTCCCTAAAAGCAAAATTTGATATTGATGGAGAAGTTACAGCGCCTTGAATAAATTTACCATTTAATGTCGTAACATCTATAATGCTATTAACTATAAATGTTTTTTCTTCATTGCTTATTTTATCATCAATATAATATTGAAAAAAATCTTTAATATATTCAACAGATATTGATTCAAAGAAATCTTTAATATCAAGTCTCAAATAAAATTTATTCTTAGAAGATATATGAGGTGTTAAAAAATCTATATATGAGCAATTCTCCCTAAATCCATAAACACATTCAGGCAAGAAAATATTACGAAAAATTTTCTTTTGTATTTTGCTCTGAAGACTATATAAAACACTATCCTTATTAATAATATAAATGGTTCTATATCCACTTGGTTTCTCTTTGCGATATTTCTTATAGAACAAACTTTTGAGCTCTGCTACTTTCATAAGTTCTTCTTCTGAAATATTTAGAGTTTGCAGCCATGTTTCTTTGTTTAAAATTTTAAAGCTATCCATTTTTCTTGCCTTTCAAAAATAACCGAGAGATAAAATGATCTCTCGGTTATTGTGAGTACTTCTCAGTATGCCGCCCCGCGAGGTGATATTTTATTTCAGAAAAGTAAGCGAGGGGGTGGGACAAATAGTTATTGAATAAACCTCGGATTATTTAACTATGTAAGCTTTTTGAACTTATCACTAAATTTCACAAGGTTGTATAAAAATGCGCTTTTTATACAAATTACTACTCACAAATTCATTTTACCATACTTTCAATAATTTGTAAAGTATTATTTAAATGAGGAAAATCTTTTATAAATTGTTCTTTACTCTCCTCTCCTCGCGCAGAACCAATAAATTCGTCAAAATAAAATTTAAGCCACTCACTTACCCACCCGCTCGTCTTTTCGCCAACAATACGCTTGTACGTAATTTCTGCACAATTTTGCATTTCAGTTCTGCCATTACACTCACAAATAACTTTTGCTGTTTTTTCCTTTATATCTTCTATTGCTCTAACTTCATTATGTTGATCTTTTCCTTCTTTTGTCAATGATAAAGTATCCAAGAAAAGTAAAAACTTATCAATATTTTCCAAAGTAATAAGCTCACCTTCAATTGTTGTTCTATTGACAATAAAATTATTGAACTCGCAGTATTCTGAAATTTTTTTAAAGAGATTCTCATAATTCCCTTCTAAGTAATGTTTATCATTTACTGGATTATATTCTTTTTTTAACAACAATTCAATATCCGTCCTTACAGAACACATATCAAATTCTGAATCAACTGTTGATTTATAAAATCTAAATAAATCCGATTTGCTTTTTGAATTATTTTTAACAGGGTTCAAAAGCCCGTCATTTGCCAATTTAAATTTTTTTGTCTGTTGGTTATACTTTAAGATTTTATCTATATCAACAATTACTTTATAACCAATCCCTAAATTCAATATATTTGAGTAAGCATTACGCATTCTTGAATCATTGCCGTCAAATGCATAAAAATGAACTTTTGATAATTTGGGATATAATGATAAAATATCAGGATTATTAAAAACCTGTAATTCTGTTTCACCTTCCAAGTAAACTAAATAATCGCTAAAATAACATTCCGTTTCTTTTATGGAAACTAAGGCTTTACTTTCAAGCCACGACAAATTCATTTTATTTATCGTAGAATATAATCTATAATTATTAATTTTATACAATTCATACTTTTCTCTGCTATTAGCAAACTCGGATATAATTTTTGGAGAATGAGTGCTTGTAAATAATAAAGCATTTTGTTTTATATTGCGGCATACGCAAGAAACAAATTCACAGATAAATGTATTATGTAATCCGATTTCAGGTTCATCGACTAAAATTATAGGAAACTTACAACTGGTAGAAGAAATTTGAGGAATAAGAGATATTAACATTACCAAATACTTAAATGAATTAGTTCCATCTGAATAAAAGTCCAAACCTCTATCATTAATAAGGAAATATTTACCTCCAAACCTCATCGAAAAAGCACTTGCTAACTTGTCCTCAAAATGATATTTATCTACCGAGATCATGTTTTCACTAAAAACTGATTGTAAAATTTTTTTACTCTCTGTATACTTTTTACCATAAACAGCTTCAAATGTTTCGTCAAATTTCTTTATAATACTTTCCTCATCAATTTGCGGCATGGAAATTGACAAGTCATTTATAATTTTCCACAGTTTATCCCAAGAAAAAAGATCGAGATACCTTGTGTCAATATAGTATAAAGGAAAAACATTTTTTATTGTTTGTAAAACCCCACTATTATCAATACTCCATGTAATTATTCCATCCTTATATTGAGTCATAGTTATTTCTATTTCATCATAATTGGAAAATTTTGCGAGATTGGCAAATTCTGGTTCAAGTTTTTGGTTGTTTTTAGACTTGATTTTTAAAAGATGAAAATCAAAAGTAATCGTTATAGTACATTTTTGAATATATGGATTAATTTTGTCAACTACGATTTCATCAGAAAATTTTTTATTTATATTATCAAAGAAAAAACTTATGGCTTTAAATAACGTTGATTTCCCACTTCCGTTTTTTCCTAACAAACATATAATATTATTGCCTGCTTCAAAATTAAAAACCATATTTTCAATAGATTTGAAATTTCTTATTTTAATTGATTTTATCATATTCTAGCCTCATTGTTCTAAAGTTTTTTCATATTACAGCAAAACAAAGCGCTATACATTAAAAATGGCATATAATCACCAATAATATCTACACTTCGGATTGTTACAATGAAACCTCATAATATACCTATTCCCCTTAGAGCCTTCCACCTCAAATTGTTCACTTTCCTCAAGCCTTGTAACATCTGAGCCTCCACAACTGCAGCATACGGGAATTTTATATACAGTAGCTTTCGCATCACTTTCAGGCAAGTCAGATTTCTTTAATTTAAACTCGGGGGGATTTATCAGCTGTCTTGTAGTCACTCTGCGGTACCCTATTGTCCAATCCTCTTCCGACCAGTTTTTCGGCAGCAAAATCTGATCCGCCCCGCCGGGCAATACTGCACCGGTTTTGAGGGTAACCGGGGCCACAATCCCCACATTTATAATACTGCCTTTAGGCAATAATATTTTTTCTTCATACGCTTTTGTACTAAACCATTTAGGATCTAACGCCAAACGCAATTTTGCATCTATCAATGATTCCGCAAATTCAGTAGAGGCATACCCACCCGATGACCTTGCACCCTTGACTTTCCCATCCGCTCGACCATACAATCCAAAAACACGGTAAAGTATCAATTCGTCCAGTGTTTTACAGGTTTGATACTGTTTATTCAAAAAAGTCGATACAAGTTCATCATTCAATGAATCCTTTTCCACTTCCTGAAGTTTTCTCGTCAAATCCGTTTTGTATTTTGAATTGAAGCTGCCAGAATCATAATGTTTTAGTGAATCATAATCGCAAAAATTTACAGCACATCCGGTTTTCATAGCTAACACCTTATTATATTAAAGCTATTGAAAAATTTTTTCGATCAATAATCAAGACTGTTCGTATTTAAAAGAAAATCATAAATCCCGATTACAAGAATTCCGTCCTCAGTATACCACGGGGCGGGCGTATCCTTTACCACAATAATTTTTTTGAACGAATCGTCTATGCGCAGCAGCGAATTTGACTCCTGCTGCATTTTTTTTGCATCAGGAATGGCAAAAGCAGATTGCACATAATACCGCTTTGATCCTTTATTGCACACAAAATCAACCTCTAACTGCTTGCGAATTAATTTGCCGTTCTTATCCTTTTGGCTTACAGTAACCAAACCTATATCCACATTATAATCACGGCTTAAAAGTTCGTTAAATATGATATTTTCCATTGTATGATTTTCTTCAATTTGACGGAAGTTTATTCTTGCATTTCTCAGACCTACATCGGAAAAATAATATTTCTGCGGTGTATCTATATACTTTCTGCCTTTGATATCATATCTCACCGCCTTGTCAACAACAAAAGCGTCGCACAGATAATCCAGATAGTTTTTAATGGTATTAATACTTATAGTTTTTTGCTTTTTTGACTTAAAGGTATCTGTAAGCTTTTTAGGATTAGTAAGCGAGCCGATACTTGAAGCAAGAATATCAATCAGTTCCTCAAATTCATCTCTGTTTTTTATATTGTGCCTGCCTATAATGTCGTTTATATAGGTTTCCTTAAAGAGATTTTTTAAGAGATCTATTTTTTGTTCGGGAGTAGACAATAAAACAGCAGGAGGAAGTCCACCGTATAAAACATATTCGTTCCAGCCGTCATACTTATTTCCGTCATATTCTGACATAAATTCTGCAAAGGACAATGGGTTGATGTGGAGCTCGTCCCCACGTCCCCGAAACTCGGTGATAATGTCTTTTGATAAGAATTTTGCATTGCTGCCTGTAACATATACATCTGCATTCTTTATACGCATTAAACCGTTTAAAACCGATTCGAATTCATCAAGCAGCTGTACCTCATCTAAAATAATATAATAAGTCTTGTCATCAACAATTTTTTCTTTGATATATGGGTAAAGCACATTCGGATCACGAAGCTTTTTATTCTCAAAAGAATCAAACGCGACCTCTATAATATGATCTTCATCTATTCCATTTTTCAAAAGATAATTCTTGAATATCGAAAATAAAAGATATGACTTGCCACATCGACGAATTCCGGTTACAACCTTTATCAAACCATTGTGCTTTTTCATAATAAGCTTATTCAAGTAATGTTCTCTTTTAAATTCCAAGCCGCATCCTCCACTGAAAATTTTTGCATATATATTATTATTTTTTCACTTAACACTATTATACCCTAATATTTGTAAAATGTCAAGTTGAGTTGAATTTTTTACAATATTTAATGATTTTATCAGATATAGAAGCACATCAAAAGTTCTATTAAATATTACTCAAATTTACTAAAACCAACATCTATACCGAAGTCGTCATATAGATGTTGGTTTTTTTGTATAAGGTTGTCAACCGAGGATAACTTTGAATTATCTTCTATTAATAACTAAACTATTTTGTAATTGAGGTTTGAGTATGAATGAAACACAAAATCAAGTATTCATATGTTTTGCTGCTGAAGATAGGTATAATATTGCGGAACCACTTGTTTTTCATCTAAAAAATTACGGTATCAATGTATGGTATGATAGGCAGCGTCTTGTTATGGGTGATAATCGCATAGAAAAAAATATTAATGATGGCGCCAAAAAAAGTCTATATGCTATCGCAATCATAAGCGACAACACTTCTGATTCAAAATGTGCTATGGAAGAATTGTCTATTATTGAAGATCGTTATCGTAATGGAGAGATAACAATATTTCCTGTGCTTTATGAGATAATGCCGCAAAATATTCCTTCTGAATTGTGCTGGATAAAAGAACTAATATTTAAGGAAGCTGATAGAGGTTCTGGAACACGGGATATTTGCAATCACATTGCTTGCAAAATTACAGAAGACATTAAACAAAAATACCAATTTAAAACGATACAAGATATACTAAATTGTAAACAAACAGAAGTTCCTAAAATAATTCATTTGCTTCTCCGTAAATACAAAGAAATTGACGTTTCAAATCTAATCAGCCGTGTCACGCTGCTATACACAATATATTTGATAGCAAGTGAGAATTTAACAGAAAACTGTTTTGACAGTTTATTGGTTATGAAAAATAAACTGTGTAAATGCATTATCCCTAAAAATAAATGAATAATAAAAACGTAGTCAAAAAGGGCAACGCTGAGGAGCGACCCAACGCAGACTATGAGATATTACGGTG